>DAOWNM010000108.1 GCA_030642565.1 Bacteroidota bacterium
AACGATTCGGACTGTCGCAACTTCACCAGCTTCGGGGCCGGGTGGGCCGTGGAGCCGACCAGTCATACTGCATCATGATGTCGGGTTATAAACTATCGGACGAGGGAAGAAAACGGATCGAGACCATGGTACGAACCAACGATGGGTTTGAAATAGCCGAGGTGGACCTGAAGCTGCGTGGACCCGGTGATATTGAGGGGACCCAGCAGAGTGGCGTTCCCTTCAACCTGAAGATCGCTCACCTGGGCAGAGACACCCAGATCCTCTATCTTGCACGCGATACTGCCGAAAATATCATTTCAGAGGACCCTGAACTTCAGCTGGAAAAGAACTTTATCTTCGCCAAACACATCAAAAAAGGAAATCCCAACCGGATCGATTGGGGGAAAATTAGTTAATGACCTATTGATCTTTGAGGCAACGAACCGAGAATCCCTGACTCATGTAGTTGTATTGCCGGTAGACCTGTTCTTTATTAAAATAGAGCGCTCTGTACCAGGCCATATCTGTTCCACTCTCCTCAGTTGCCGTCCAGAAGGTGGCATACTGGCCCACACTGTAAAAAACACCTTTGACACCACGGAAGCCCCCGGGAATGGCGGTAAAACCACTTGAATTGGTACCTCCTGTAATGGCACCATCCCAATGTGAAAAACCAGTCTCTTTTAACTGAACTCCCTCATCGGTACCACGCCAGTCATAGCTATCTGCCGTCGCCTGACTCATACCCAGGAACATTTCAAGTGCTTTCCATTCTGCATCACCCGGAATATGCCATCCATCAGGACATACTCCCTGAACACCGCTGGGAACACTGTCATTACCTGCGGTTCCGTTCATTGCTGCCGCCCAGGTGTACAACGCACCAGTAGTATCACTGTATTCAGTCAGGTTATCATACCAGCAATAGGCTTTACCGTCAGATTCCAGTGCATCCCATTCCGATTCATCGGTAACTGGTGGAATTACACTTCCGTCTGCATAGTGGATCACCTTCAGGTTCTCGGCCATCCATGTCTGATCACCAATCGCAATGGTCCCGTAGCTGTTCCCGTCAATGTCAGTCACCGTTCCATAGGTCAGGTCGGGATTAAATCCTCCAGGTGTGTCCACCAGAACAACAATATTAACAGCAACAGCCTTCTCTTCATTATCTGAGGCCACTGCACTTACAACGTGCTTCCCCACTTCAGTTTCTGCAGTGTTCCATTCATATTCGTAAGAAGATGCTTCTGTCTGCCCCACCTCTTCACCATCAATATAAAGCACTATCTCTGTGATGGAACCGTCTTTATCGTCTGCTTTCACCAAAATAGTTACCTGATCCCCCTGCATAACCGTCTCTCCGTCCACCGGGTTCACTATTTCACATGTGGGTGCTTCATTCTCTTTCTCCTTGCAAGAAGAGATAAGTACCAAGGGAATCATACAAACAGCCAGTAAAACAATATTGATTTTTCTCATATCACAACCTGTTATATTTAAACGTTCCCGCATAATGATTGGCAGATATTTTTGACTCCAAAAACTGCGCCAAAGTAACAAGAATAATCCAAAACGGACTATCAATCCCTGATGAAAGAGTCTATTTCCAGGGAGCATTATTTAAATCGAAAATAAATAGCTGAGAAAAAAGATTAATATATCCTTCAGCACATGAGATTCATCCAACATCAATAATTTTGTGTTCATGATTGAGCACGAGGGTATAATCGACCATATTGATGGAGATGTGGCACATGTAAGAATTGAAAGTGTCTCTGCATGTGCCTCCTGTCATGCCAAAGGGGTTTGCAGTGCTGCCGACCAGGAAGAGAAATTCCTGGATGTTCCCCTGCATGGCGCCAATTACCGGCAGGGAGACCTTGTTTATGTTCAGGTATCGAAACGACTGGGCTTCAAAGCGGTTGCCCTGGGTTACGTCTACCCATTCCTGCTGTTGATGATCGTACTGGTGGGTCTGCTCGCCGCAGGAGCGGGGGAGCTAAAGGCTGGTAGTTTTGCCCTGCTGTCGATCGTTCCCTACTACCTGATGCTCTATCTGTTCCGGAATCGAATATCATCCACTTTTACATTTAGCATAAAGAAAACTTTCACTGTGCAATGAGCCAGATTATAATTTATACCATTATCACACTGGTTGCCATAGGGGCTGCTGCTGCCATTATTCTCTACTTTGTAGCTCAGAAATTCAAAGTATATGAAGATCCGCGCATCAACGAGGTGGAAATGGCCCTCCCTGCAGCCAATTGTGGTGGATGCGGATTTCCCGGCTGCCACAATTTTGCAGAAACGCTGGTAAAATCCGATTCCTGGGATGATCTTTTCTGCCCTGTGGGTGGAAACGAAACCATGTCAAAAGTAGCTGCTATCCTGGGAAGAGAAGCCATCGAACAGGCACCAAAAGTAGCTGTTGTCAGATGCAACGGCACACCCGAATTCAGGCCCCGGGTCACTGAATACGATGGTGCACCCACCTGTGCAATTGCACACAGTCTCTACTCGGGCGAGGGGGGATGTCCCCACGGTTGCCTGGGCTTGGGAGATTGTGTGGTAGTATGCGATTTTGATGCCATCCATATGGATCCGGTCACTGACCTGCCTGTGGTGGTGGATGATAAATGTACTGCCTGTGGAGCTTGTGTGGAGGCGTGTCCCAGGGATATCATCGAGCTTCGGAAAAAGAATAAAAAGGACCGGAAAATATTTGTAAGCTGCATCAATGAGGAGAAGGGTGCCGTGGCAAAGAAAAATTGCAGTGTGGCCTGCATTGGGTGTGCTAAATGCTTTAAAGTTTGTCCCTATGAAGCCATCACCATGGAAAATAATAAGGCCTTTATCGACTCCGAAAAATGCAAATTATGTCGTAAATGTGTGGTCGTATGTCCCACTAATGCCATCCTTGAACTCAACTTTCCACCCAGGAAAACAGATAAAATAGAAACCGATGAGTCTTAAAACATTTTCCAGGGGTGGTGTGCATCCCCCCGAATATAAATTATCGGCAGGCAAAACCATTATAGAACTACCCCCTCCTGAAGTAGCTGTAATCCCCTTGTCGCAGCACCTGGGTGCCCCAGCTAAAGTGCTTGTGAATCGTGGCGACCAGGTGAAAGTGGGGCAGATGATTGCTCAGGCTGCAGGATTCGTTTCCACCAATATCCACTCCTCAGTTTCAGGGAAAGTGCTGAAAGTGGATCAGTTTATGGACAGCTCGGGATACCGTAAAATGGCGGTGCAGATCCAGGTGGAGGGCGACCAGTGGCTGGAGACCATTGACCGGTCGGACGACCTGGTACGAAATTCAGTGCTTCCTGCAGAAGATATACGTAAAAAGATCCTGGAAGCAGGGATCGTCGGACTGGGCGGAGCCACCTTTCCCAGCCACGTAAAACTGATGGTTCCCCAGGGTAAGACCGCAGAATACCTGATAATCAACGGGGTGGAGTGTGAACCCTATCTAACGGCCGATCACTCGCTGATGATGGAGCGCACCGAAGAGTTATTCTCTGGAATACAGCTTCTGATGAAAGGACTGGGAGTAGAGAAAGCAATCATCGGAATTGAGATCAACAAACCGGATGCCATTGAGAAGATGAAGCAGTTGGTCCAGGGGAGCAGTGTGACTGTACAGGGATTAAAGGTAAAATATCCCCAGGGAGGAGAAAAACAGCTTGTTCATGCATTGCTGAAAAGAGAGGTTCCCTCGGGCGGATTGCCCATCGATGTGGGTGTGGTGGTATTTAATGTGGGTACCACACTTGCTGCCTATGAAGCGGTCATGAAAAACCGGCCCCTGATCGACAGGGTGGTTACAGTAACAGGCAAATCGCTGGAGAAACCCTCTAATTTTTTGGTAAGGATCGGCACACCTGTCTCCTCTCTTATTGAGAAGGCAGGAGGGGTGCCCGACGATACAGCCAAGGTTATCAATGGCGGTCCCATGATGGGGAAAGCCCTGCCGACACTTGATATCCCCATTGTAAAGGGAAGCTCAGGAATTCTTCTGATCAATAAGAATGAAGCCAGGCGCAGAGAGGTAAAACCCTGTATCCGCTGCACAAAATGCGTCACTGTATGTCCCATGGGGCTGGAACCCTACCTGTTGATGACCCTTTCCGAAAAGGCCCTCTATGACCGTATGGAGCCGGAGAAGGTGATGGACTGTATTGAATGCGGAAGCTGCAGTTATACCTGTCCCTCTTCACGTCCTCTGCTCGACTATATCAGGCTGGGGAAAGCAGAAGTTGGTAAAATCATGAGAGCACGAAAAGCTGTTTAAGAAATCATATCCACTGAGATGAATAAATTCATTGTATCACCATCACCACATGCCTATACGGGCGAATCGGTTCCGAAACTGATGTATGGGGTGATTATTTCACTGCTTCCGGCACTGGCTGTTTCGGTCTACTATTTCGGGATCGGGATGATCATCGTAACCACTGTTTCGGTAACATCCGCTATCCTGTTCGAGTACCTGATCCAGCGCTATATGATGAAGGTAAAACCTACCCACCTGGATGGTTCTGCCTTGCTGACAGGTCTGTTGCTGGCCTTCTGTCTTCCGGCCAATATTCCATTCTGGATGGTGATGATCGGTGCACTGGCAGCAGTAGGGATCGGCAAGATGACCTTTGGAGGCCTGGGGAACAATATCTTTAATCCGGCACTGGTGGGCCGTGTGTTCCTCTTTATCTCCTTCCCAGTGGCTATGACTGCCTGGCCCGAACCGGGACAGTGGATGCACTATACCGATGCAGTGACCGGTGCCACCCCGCTGGGATTGATGAAAGAGGGCCTGGTAAATAAAACAGTTGGAGAGATCATGCCCGAAGTGCCATCCTTCCTTCACCTCCTGATGGGTAAGACCATGGGTTCGGCAGGAGAGGTCTCTGCACTGGCCCTGCTGCTTGGGATGCTATACATGATGTGCCGAAAGATCATCTCCTGGCACATTCCGCTTACCATCCTGGCCACCGTAGCTATCTTTACCGGGATCCTCTGGCTGGCCAATCCCGACCGTTTTGCCGATCCTCTCTTCCACCTGCTTACCGGGGGACTCATGCTGGGGGCCATCTACATGGCCACCGATTACGTCACCTCACCTATGAGCCATAAAGGCATGATTATCTACGGTGTGGGGATCGGGATCGTGACGGTGCTGATCCGTGTCTTTGGGGCCTATCCCGAAGGGGTACAGTTTGCCATTCTGATCTTCAACGGTTTCACTCCGCTGATCAATAAATTTGTCAAACCTAAACGTTTTGGAAAGGAGGTGAAACATGGCTAAAAAGGAATCAACATTTCTGAGTATGGTGTCCACCCTCTTTATGGTTACGCTGGTGGCAGCCGGACTGCTGGGATCGGTCTTTGCCCTCACCAAGGAGCCCATCCGCCTGGCCGAACTAAAGAAAAAAAACGAGGCCATCCAGGTGGTGGTGCCCGGCTTTGACAACGAGCCCTCCCAGGAGGTGGAACGCATGTTTGTAGATGGCGACAGCCTCTACCTCTATACAGCCCGAAAGGGTGAGGAGATTCTGGGAACCGCTGTAGAGACCTTTACCAACAAGGGGTTCAGCGGACAGTTTAAACTGATGGTGGGATTTGCCCCCGATGGCTCCATCATCGATATTGCTGTAATTAAACATGCAGAGACACCCGGACTGGGCGATAAGATGGAGAAGAGCAAATCAGATTTCAGTGTACAGTTTATGGGCAAACACCCCGACAGCTATAACCTGACTGTAACCAAGGACAGGGGCGATGTGGATGCCATTACAGCCTCAACCATCACCTCCAGGGCATACTGTGATGCAGTAACTCGGGCCTATGGAGCATTTGTAGAAAGTCAAAAAGCAGATTGATATGAACCCGTGGAAGAATTTTAGCAAAGGATTTATCAAGGAGAATGCGGTATTCGTGTTGTTCCTGGGATTGTGCCCCACACTCGGGGTGACTACCTCGGCTACCAACGGATTAGGGATGGGACTGGCCACCACCTTTGTGCTGGTGATGTCCAACCTGGTGGTCTCGCTGGTGAAAAACCTGATCCCCGACAAGGTGCGGATTCCAGCCTTTATTGTGATCATTGCCACTTTTGTAACGGTGGTTGAACTGGTGATGAAAGGGTATGTGCCCGCCCTGTTCGATGCACTGGGGCTCTTTATACCGCTTATCGTGGTCAACTGCGTGGTATTGGGAAGGGCTGAAGCCTTTGCCTCCAAAAATACGATCTGGTCCTCCCTGGTGGATGGTGCCGGAATGGGTCTGGGATTCACCATGGCACTCACCGTTCTGGGAGCTGTCAGGGAACTCCTGGGCAGCGGAGCATTCTTTGGAATGAAACTGATCAGCGGCGATGCCATGCTGCTCTTTATCCTTCCTCCGGGTGCCTTTTTAGCCCTGGGCTACCTGCTTGTTCTTGCCAATATGATTAAAGAAAAAACCTCCTGACCATGGAATATATCCTGATCATCATCTCTGCTGTATTTATCAGCAACATCGTTCTCAACCAGTTCCTGGGGATCTGCCCCTTTATTGGTGTCTCCAGTAAGGTGGAGACCGCTATCGGGATGACCGGTGCCGTTACTTTTGTGATGGTCATTGCCACCCTGGTTACCTACCTGATCTACCACTCTGTACTGGTGCCGCTGGACATTGTCTATATGCGAACCATCACCTTTATCCTGGTCATTGCATCACTGGTTCAACTTGTGGAGATCATCCTGAAGAAGATCTCTCCTCCGCTCTACCAGGCACTGGGGATTTTCCTTCCCCTGATCACCACCAACTGCGCCGTTCTGGGTGTTGCTGTACTGGCCGTTCAGAAAGACCTCAACCTGTTGGAAAGCACAGTTTTTGCCATTGGAAATGCCATCGGTTTTGGGCTTGCTCTGATCACCTTCTCCGGGATACGCGAACAGCTGGATCTGCTCAATGTCCCCAAACGGATGAAAGGGGTACCCATCGCCTTTATCGTGGCAGGACTGATGGCACTGGCTTTTATGGGGTTTGCAGGGATTGTATAATTCGCTTCGAGGGGATTAGTGCTCGTCTTTTGGCAGACAGCAGGCAAAATTACCTGCTCATTGCTATCTTTAAAGAATGAACCCGGAGAAAATAGTTGAGAATACTGTCATATTTACTAAGGAGACCCTGGCGGGAGCCGAGGGAGGACATGACTGGTACCATATCGAACGGGTATGGAGAACGGCCCGCTATATCAGGGAACGGGAGGGAACGGGCGACCTGCTGATCATCGAGCTGGCTGCCCTGCTGCATGATATTTCCGATGCGAAGTTCAATGGCGGGGACGATAAGAAAGGAAGCCGGATGGCCTGTGATTTCCTGATAAAGCAGGGGGTGGAACAGGAGATAGTGACACATATTAAAGCCATCATCAAACATATCTCTTATAAGGGAGGTTTTGCCCAGGATCAGATCAATACCATTGAATTCCAGATTGTTCAGGATGCAGACCGCCTCGATGCCATCGGAGCTGTAGGTATTGCCAGGGCCTTTAATTACGGAGGATTTAAAAACAGGCCAATCCACAACCCGGAGATGCCCCTGCAAGAGTACAAAGACTCGAAAGCATACCACAAATCAGATGCGCCCACCATCAATCACTTCTATGAAAAACTGCTGAAGTTGAAAGATCTGATGAATACCTCAACAGGCAAGCAAATGGCACAGGAGCGGCACGACTATATGCTCCAGTTCCTGGACCGCTTTTATAGTGAGTGTGATCCCGGTCGATAAATCCGCTGAGCTTTCCGGCTAGAAAAGGTAGTTCAGGTTGATATATAATCCTGTATCACCATCTGTCTTTTTGGCCGCCATTCCGTAATCCACAGTTAAAATAAAATTCTGGTTCAGAGCAAAGTGGATCCCTCCACCAAAACCAACGTGAGGAACCTCTTTTGCATCCAGATCGAGGATCTGGTCAGGCAGATCATCTGGCAGGGTGCCCGGCATCTCAGAGGAGTCAAAGTCATATTTCTGAGTTACCATCCCCGCATCCACAAATGCAGAGAGTGCAATATATAAATTCTGCTTAAACAGGGATGTTTTCAGGATTTTTCCCCTTAGTTCAAGGTTTCCAAAGGCAAAGCCATCACCCACTATCCTGTTGCGCCTTACTCCACGAACGGTTTTTGATCCACCCACACCATCTCTTGTAAGTTTTGGAGCAGTTTGAAACATAAAGGGCATCATATAGAAAGGCATTTCGCCTGCAATTTTCCCTTGATAAGAAACCCTGTATGCCAGGTTCATCCATTCGGGGATCAGGGTAAAATATTGCCGGTGGGTAAGTATAATTCTTGCATATCTATAATCGGTATTGCTTAAGAATGCCGGTGCATAATGCAACTGCATTTCCGACCAAACTCCAGTGAA
>DAOWNM010000275.1 GCA_030642565.1 Bacteroidota bacterium
ATATAGCTCAAAGCGCTGTCTGTAAGAATTGTGTAACTTTACCATCCCTGTACAAGTCACCACATACAGACAGTGCTTTTTACACATCAAAATGGTCCTGAAAGAACAACAGCAACTCAGAAAAATCCGAAAAGGAGATGTTGCCTCCTTTGAAGCTCTTTTTCATCACTATTACAGTGGGTTGTGCGGGTATGCTGAAAGCCTGTTGGGTCTGAAGGAGGTGGCAAAGGAGGTGGTCCAGGACGTGTTCTATAATATCTGGAAAAACAGGGAGACGCTGCGAATAAGGCATAGCTTACAAAGCTACCTGTATCGTTCGGCATATAACAATTCCATGATGTACCTGAGAAAAATGCGACGGGAACACTTCATGGAAGATCTCTCTCAGCCGGAACCCAGAGTTGACGCTCCGGATCCCTCGCAGGTCATTCAGCTGGATGAGGTGTCAAATCTGATTTCTCAGACACTTGACAGACTTCCGGAAAGAACCAGGGAAATTTTCAGATTGAACCGCCAGGAGGGATTGAAATACAGAGAGATTGCACAGAAGCTATCCATTTCAGTAAAAACGGTGGAGGCGAATATGGGAAAAGCATTGAAAGCATTAAGAAACAGCATGGAGAGATATGAGCAGCAGTAGAGATATGACGATGGCCCGATACCTGGCCGGGGAGATGAGCATGAAAGAGGAGATTGACTTTATGAGTGAATCCGGAAAAAGCCAGAAACAAATGTCAGAACTAAGAAACATGGAAAAGCACTGGAAATATTTTGATCAAAATCCTTCCCGGAAAAATTGGAATTCCGGAGAGGCCTGGAACCAGCTTCATCAGAAGCTGGAATCCGAAGGCCTACTGGAGGATCAAGCAGTTAAACCGGGACGGGAAACACTCTCTCCTCTGCTCAGGATCGCCGCATCTGTAGCACTGGTTCTTTCCATTGGTATACCTGCACTCTATTTTGGAGTGATCCGGGACAAGGCGGAAGAAAACACCAGGCATCACCTGGCCGAAGAGGGAGTAGCCACTGTAGATCTGCCCGATGGCAGCCGGGTCTATCTCAATAAAGGAGCGGAGATCGCCTATTCGAAAGCATTTAAAAACCAGAGGGCAGTTGAGCTCACAGGAGAAGCTTTTTTCGAGGTGATGTCAGATCCCCAAAACCCATTTACTGTTCGTGCCGGAGAGATGGTTGTTTCGGTACTGGGAACCTCATTCAATGTGAAGCAGCGGGACCAGTCATCTGATGTAGAGGTCTATGTGAAAACCGGTTTGGTCAAATTGTCGCTGGAAAAATCTGACCAGTTTATTTACCTGGAACCCGAACAGTTTGGAGTTGTTGAAAACAGAAATCTCTCCAGTTCGGTACAGGAAGATCCAAATTATATTTCCTGGAAAACAAAAGATTTTAAATTTGTAAATTCAGCACTGATAGAGGTTCTTCAGGAATTAGAAGAGTCCTATCATGTGAATATTCA
Organism: Bacteroidota bacterium; assembly: GCA_030642565.1. Classification (GTDB taxonomy): domain Bacteria; phylum Bacteroidota; class Bacteroidia; order Bacteroidales. Next base: position 1,478 of record DAOWNM010000275.1, read on the forward strand.
TACAGGAGATGTTGACATATCGGATATGAGAATCACCACCTCTTATAGCGGGCAATCCATCGATGCCATCCTGGAGACCATCGGTACAGCCTTTGAGATAAGTGTCAGTCACAGAGACAATGGCTATTTTTTGACCAAATAAGGTAGACACATGGGAAATAAATCAAGAGGATATCTGTCCGGTAGTCTACGCCCGACACTTCTTCTTTTGATGTTATCCCTCCTTATTACCTTACCGATCCGCTGTCAGGAATCTCTTCTATCTGTTATGGTGACGATTTCGTCCAGGAACCAAACCATAAACCAGGTTCTTGAAGAGATTACACTTCAAACCGGCTACCACTTTACCTATGACGCAGCCATTATCAATGGCAGGCAGAAGGTTCAGTTCAGAGTTGCAGAACTGCTCCTGCGAGAAGCGCTCGACTCTCTGCTCATGGATCCACAATTGGACTACAGGGCCATCGATAAGAACATCGTTATCTACAGGAAAAACAGAATCGCCCCCACTCCCATCAGCAGCACCATTAACCGGGCCCTGCTGAAGGGCCGGGTGGTGGAGAGACGATCAGGCAAACCACTTTCATACGCAACCATTGCGCTTTTGGAAACCAGCCTGGGGTCCATCACCAACCAACAGGGAGAATTCGCCTTCAAATTACCCCTTGACCTTCCCGATCCCATGATGGTCATATCCTTTATGGGTTACAAAAGTCAGGTAATCCCCGTGAGTTATCCCGTAGAGGAGGATCTGGAAATCCAGCTGGAAAAAGAGTTGATTCCACTACAGGAGGTGATCATCAGGTACAGCGATCCGGCCAAGCTGCTTCACGAAGCCATCAACAGGATTCCTATAAACTACCTGGATAACCATTCCACCATGACAGCATTTTACAGGGAATCTGTAAAGCGGAATGATCACTGTATGGTTTACTCAGAAGCGGTACTGGATGTGGCAAAAGGACCTTATGCTTCATTAACATCCAGTGACCATGTCAGTATCGTGAAGAGAAGAAAAATTTCAGATGTAACCACAGAGGACACAGTCCTGATCAAACTACGATCTGGAATCTCCACTGCTCTGAGCCTTGATGTGATTAAGAACCGGCCCGATTTTCTGAAAAATGATTTTCAGACCAGGTACAACCTCAAGTTCACCGATATGATGACTTATGGCGATCACCTGGTCTATGTGATCAGTTTTCAGCAAAAAGATGAGATCCCCGACCTGTTGTTTAAAGGACAACTCTACCTCGACCAGGAGAGCCTGGCTGTGCTCGCAGTCGATTTTGAATTCAATCCGGATCTGCTCCATAAAGAGCCCGGACTTTTCCTGGTAAGCCGCTCTCCCAAAATTCATATACACCCGGTGATGGCGAAATATCATGTGGACTACAGAGCGGTTAAAAACAGGTATTATGTGAGTCAGGTTCGGGCCGAAGTGGAAATGAAGGTCAGGAAAAGAAGAAAATGGTTCAGTTCCAGGTATAAAATCTCCATTGAGATGGCCATTACAGATCTTACTCCGGATCAACGGCTGCGAATTAATCCTGCCGATCGGGTGAGTCGCAATATTGTACTGGCCGATGAACCATTCCAGTTTGATCCACAGTTCTGGGGAGTTCACAACACCATTGAACCGGAATCATCACTTGTTGAATCGATCCGGAAACTGGTTCACAGCAACCAGGAGATTTTCGAGTAATATATTCCGTGGAACCAGGCACGGATTTCTGGGTAATAACAGGCATTGACTTTCTATCCGGACTGTATTAACTTTGGTCAATCAAAAATACTTCACACCATGAAAAAAAATCTGGTTTTTATTGTTCTGGCCATAATGGTGGCCTGTACACAAACACCCGTTGAGGTGAACCGCTATACCATCGAACAGTTTTACGACAACCTCTCCATAAGCGGTGGTAGTTTTTCTGCCGACGAAACCAGGCTGCTCGTCTCCAGCAACCAGACCGGGATCTACAATGTTTTTACACTGAATGTAGATGGATCAGGAGAGCAGCAGCTAACATTTTCCGATAATGAGTCTATTTTTGCTGTCTCCTATTTCCCTGAAGACGACCGCTTCCTGTACTCTGCCGACCAGGGGGGCAACGAGATCAGCCATATCTATATGCAGGAGCCCGGCGGAACTGTGACCGACCTGACTCCCTATGAGGGTGCTGTTTCACAGTTCGGAGGATGGACCCGGGATTTCAAACAGTTCTATTTTATTTCGAATAAACGCGATCCGCGATTCTTTGATATGTACAGGATGGATATTGCCACATTCGAACCGGAGATGATCTACGAGAACAAG
>DAOWNM010000038.1 GCA_030642565.1 Bacteroidota bacterium
CTGGATGCGAAAGTTTTTTAAACCCCACTTTGCCGACATAGATAAAACCAGGATCCGGGTTGATCCGGGGGAGCTGCTCAGACTCCTTGGAGTTCAGCAGGAGGGATCTGATACACATACAACCGGTCTTGTGGAACAATATATCGCGGAGTGCCTTCGGGTCAGCTCTCCCACAGGAGCATTTGTCCTGGCAGATGTGGTGGAATCCGAATCATCTCATGCGATCAATATCCCAGGGGTTACCTTTGAATCAGGCAGTATCATTCACAACATGCTTCGGCATTCCGAGTACTTTGCCCTCTTCCTGGTCACCGCAGGTCCCGAGCCGGAAAACCTTGCCAGATCTCTGCTGACAAAGGGAAACTACCTGGAGGGATATATTGCGGATCTGGTGGCCTCTGCAATAGTTGATTTGGCAGCCGGCCAGATAGAGGAGCAGGTACGGAACCTGGCAAACAAACGCGGTTTGAAAATAACCAATCGTTACAGTCCGGGTTACTGCTCCTGGAAAGTGGAGGAGCAACAAAAACTATTTAGCCTCTTCCCCGAGGGAAGCTGCGGTATCTCCCTTTCAGAATCATCCCTGATGAACCCGGTCAAATCGGTCAGTGGTATCATCGGTATAGGAGCTGAAGTGGAGTACAAGGATTACACCTGTGCGATCTGTCCCATGAAAAACTGTCAGTTCAGAAAGGCAAAGGATCAATAACCAGTACCGGAAAGGTTAGATATTTCATCACTTGTCCAAATCTGTTTTCATTCCGAAATTAAATTTGGCAGAGGGCTCCCTTGCCTCTTCCATCATCCTGACAAAGGTTTCTGCCAGGTCCGGATGTGCATTAGCCACATTATTCTCCTCAAAGGGATCACTCTCCAGGTTGTAAAGTTCCAGGGAGCCATTGGGATCTTTGCCCACATGTAGCCTGACAGCTTTCCATTCATCCATCAGGATCGCCTGCTTTCCACCCATCTCATGGAACTCCCAGTAGAGAAACTGATGCTTTGGCTGCTCACTGCCCAACAGCTCGGGAAGAAAAGAGATCCCATCGGTCTCCTTACACTCAAAACCGGTCAGATCGGCCAGTGTGGGAAGCACATCCCAGAAGGCCGATTGATGATCCGATACTCCACCCTGCTGTATGGTGCCGGGCCATGCGACAATAAAGGGCACCCTCACCCCACCTTCGTAAAGGTCCCTTTTAAAACCCCGCAATCCTCCATTGCTATTAAAAAAGACAGGGTCGGCTCCTCCCTCCATATGGGGTCCGTTATCGCTGGTAAACATAATGATCGTATTCCCAGAGAGACCCAACTCTTCAACCACCTCTACAATTTCACCCACATAACGATCGATGCGGTGTATCATTGCGGCAAAAGTAGCATGAGGATTATCCTGACTACAGTACATGGAAATCACCATATGGGGACCGTAATCGGCTCCCGGCCGTCCTGCATATGGAGTTTCCGGAAATTTTCCCAGGTATTGGCGATATATATCATCATCCGGAACAATCAGTTCTGCATGGGGAATCACAATGGGCAAAAATGCAAAGAAACTGGTATCGCGATGCGCCCTGATAAAATCGATGGTCCTCTGCTGGATCAGATCCGGCGCATAACTCCCCGTAGTGCACCAGTTGTTCCCCTCCAGGTAAACTTTCTCTTTATTCTCCCAGAGGTATTCGGGATAGTAGCGGTGGGCGTAGCGCTGACAGTTATACCCAAAAAACTGGTCGAAACCCTGATTTACCGGATCCCCTTCCGAACCGGGATAACCCAGACCCCATTTTCCAAATGCCCCGGTTACATATCCCACCTCCTTCAATCGTTCCGCCAGGGTCTCTGCAGAGGCAGGCATGGGCCACTGACCTTCCGGTTTGACCTCCTGGTTCCCGCGGATGGGGGTATGCCCTGTGTGGAGTCCCGTCATTAATACAGAGCGCGATGGGGCGCAAACAGTACTCCCCGAATAGTGCCGTGTAAACCGGATGCCATCCATGGCCAGTTGATCCAGGTGGGGCGTGTCAAACTTCTTCTGCCCGTAACAGCCCAGGTCGCCATACCCCAGATCGTCGGCCAGGATATAGATAATATTAGGATGCACTTTCTTCACTACTGCTGCACTATTTTTGGAGGCACAACCACTGGTGGCCAATGCCAGAATCAAAGAGAACAGATAAATGCTATTTTTTATCATATCAGAGCTTATGAAATGAACACACAATGTAGCTATTTCGCACAAAACATCTGATGGATTGTTTACATTTGCGGTAATGAAAAAGGTCTCATTTAAAACATTGGGTTGCCGGTTGAACCAGTATGAAACCGATGCATTGGTAACCCGCTTTCACCAAGAGGGTTACCAGGTGGTGGATTACTCCACTCCTGCCGATATCACTGTAATCAATACCTGCACGGTCACCAATCAGAGTGATCAGAAATCGCGAAATATCATCAATCATACCGTCAGGAAAAATCCCAAGGGGCTGGTGGTGGTGACTGGCTGTATGGCCAACAATCACAAGGAGCAGCTGGAGGCCAATGAGAAGATCACCTATGTGGTAGATAATGAACGCAAGAGCCAGATTGTTTCACTGGTAGATTCCCATTTCAAAGGGGAGGTGGTTCACCCGGAGACCTACCCTGGAAATGTTTTTGGATTTGAGACGGTCGATAAAAGCCTGCATACCCGCACCTCCATTAAGGTTCAGGATGGATGTGATAATTTTTGCACCTACTGCATCGTCCCCTCGGTAAGGGGGAGGGCGGTGAGCCGTCCGCTGGATGAAATCCTGGAAAATATCCGAAGGGTGGTCGACAACGGATTCAAGGAGATTGTCATTACCGGTGTGAATATCGGACGGTACAACTTTGAACAATACAATCTGGAACGTGCCATTGAAAAGATCGTAGAGCTGCCCGGTGATTTCCGCATCAGGATATCCTCCATGGAACCGGATGGCTTCGGTCCTGAATTTCACAAGGTATTCCAGCATCCCAAAATGACCCCCCACCTTCATCTCTGCATCCAGAGTGGGTCCGATCTTATCCTGAAAAAAATGCGCAGAATGTATACCACCCGATCCTTTATGGATATCTTGGAGAGCTTTCGCAAAGAGATGTCCGATTTCAACTTCACCACCGATGTGATTGTTGGCTTTCCAGGCGAATCGGAACACGATTTTGCTGAAACCGCCAGGATAGTCCGGGAGGCCCGGTTCAGTCACATTCACACCTTCAGATACTCCAGAAGAGAGGGTACCCGGGCCGACCGGATGGAGGAGCAGATTGTGGAGCGGATCAAATCGGAAAGAAGTGAGGTGATCCGGCAGATTTCCGAAAAAAACAGGCTCCTCTACATGAATAATATGATCGGGAAAACAGAACGTATACTAATCGAAAAATTGGACAATAAAGGAGTGGCTCATGGCTATGGCGAACATTACCTTCCGGTACAGTTTCCCACCCCCGTTCGCACAAAAAATATCTACCGGGATGTGATTCTTGAAAAGGTTGAACCAGGAGACTCTCCGTTCATACACGCCACAGATCAGAGTTTCAACCCATAGTAAAGGTGGTCGGCCAGCAGCTCATCTATTCTGGCAATACCAGGCATCCTGCCCCACTCTTTAAAGCCAAACTTTTTCAACAAACCGATACTGGTCGGATTTCTATTCAGCAATATGGCAATGAGTACTGAAAACCCATATTCAGATGCAACACTCATGGTGTGTCCCAGTAACTTACTCCCAACCCCTTTCCCACGCTCCTTCTCATCCACATAGTAACTCACCTCAGCAACATGTGCCAGTGCTTCTCTCTTTTTCCGGTAGGGTCCCAGGGAGACCCACCCAACTACTCTCTGTTCATCAACTGCCACAAATACCGGATAGAGAGCGGGCTCGTGAGCGGCGAACCAATGCTCCAGCTCCCCCAGTCCCACCGGCTCCAGGTGGGCCGTGCAAAACCGTTGTCGAACCGCCTGGTTGTATATCTCATTTATAATGGGCAGGTCCTCCTGCCGGGCCCTTCTGATCTTCATAAGACAAAGTTAAAAAAAGAGTTGCATTCAAAATTGCATTAAACCTTTCTCCGGGTTCTTTGTCTAAATGCTATCTTTGCGCGAATTTTTGATTTTCAATCACAGATAATGAGAAAAATAGACAGAAGAATTGTCATTGTAATAAGTGTCGTCTTTATCCTGGGACTGGCCTATGGATTAATGCGTTTTTTGATCGCACAGAAGGAGGAGCCCCCCGTACGGCGTTCCATTGAATCGCGTCGCTATGTGAAAGTGGATCCGGTAAAATACCACACCATCGCCTCCTCGGTATCAGAGCGTGGAAGGCTCTCTTCCATTGCCGAAGTGGATATTGTGGCAGAAGCTTCAGGAAAAATTGAAGCGGGAGATATATCATTAAAAAAAGGCGCCAGCTTTTCAAAAGGGGATATGCTGTTCGTGGTCTATCCCGACGAGGCGATCCTCTCGCTAAAAGCACGGAAAAGCCAGTACCAGAACAGACTGGCGGGCATTATTCCTGATTTGGTAATCGATTTTCCCGAAGCTGAGGAGTCGTTCAATCAGTTTTTTGCCTCCATCAATGTGAAGAAACCGCTGCCTCCCATGCCGGAGATCAAGGACAACAAGTTGAAGATCTTTCTGGCCAGCAGAAATGTGATCAGCGAGTATTATAACATTGAGCGGGATGAGCTTGAGTTGAAACGAAGGACCGTCAGGGCACCTTTTAACGGAACCTTTAAGGAGGTATACATGGAGCTTGGGGCCTATACCAACACCGGCGGCAGGGTGGCCCGGGCTATTCGAACCGACCGTCTGGAGCTTGAGGTTCCCCTGAAGCGTTCCGAGGCTGTCTGGATCAACAAAGGTAACTCAGTAACAGTAACATCAGAAAACAGCTCCCTCTCCTGGAAGGGAAAAGTGATCCGCAAGAGCCAGTTTGTGGATGAAAATACCCAATCTCAAACCATTTTTATCAGCATTCCCTATAACCACCAGCAACCACTGCTGGCTGGAGAGTACCTTATGGCCCATTTCCCGGTCAGGCCCATTGAAGGTGTCATGGAGATTCCCAGGAACTCGGTATTCAACTCCAATGAAGTGTTTGTGGCCCGTTTCGGCCGGCTAGCCAAAGAGAAAATCAATGTGATTAAGGTCAATGACAGCACTCTCATTTTTAATGGGCTCCCTGAAGGAGATTCTGTGGTGGTGCAGCAGCTGATCAATGTTTCTGAAGGGACCCTGGTGCAGGTAGATAAAGGCCAAAAATAAATAAGACCGGATATGAGGAAGATTATTGAGCGGTTTGTAGAGTATCCGGTCTATGCCAACCTGATCATCGCCGTGGTGATCCTGGCAGGCGGACTCAGTCTGACCAATATGAAGAAATCCTTCTTCCCGGAGACTGAGAGCCGTTTTCTCTCTGTTTCTGTATTTTACCCCGGAGCTTCACCGGTAGAGATGGAAGAGGGGGTCACCTCACGTATCGAAGAGGCGGTACGGGGAGTGATCGGGATTAAAGAGATCACCTCCACTTCGGTTGAGAATATGGCTTCGGTCTCCATTGAAACCACCGGAGAGTATCCCATCAACGAAGTGCTTCAGGAGGTAAAAAATGCGGTAGATGGTATCTCATCCCTGCCCTCGGCTGCTGAGCGACCCATTGTATCCAAACGCCGTTCCCGCGCCGGAGCCATCCGTCTTGAGCTGGTCCCGGTAGACGGACACCAGATGGACCTGATGACCTTGAAAGAGCATGCCCAGCGAATCGAAGAGGACTTTTTCAACTCCGGGGTCATGAGCCAGATCTCCATTTCAGGCTATCCCCAACCTGAAATATCGGTGGAAATCAAAGAGGAGGAGCTGTTGAGGTACAATATTACCTTCGACCAGATTGTCCGGTCCATCCAGAACAACAACCAGGATATTTCCGGTGGTGAGATCAAGTCGGAAGAGGAGGAGTTCCTGATCCGTCTGCGCTCAAGGAGTGCCGATCCCAATAAGATCGGAGGCATTATCCTCAGGGGCCAGACCGACGGAGGTTTTATCCTGATCCGGGATGTGGCCGATGTGAAGATGAAATTTGCAGATTCTCCAAATAAGCAGTGGACCAATGGAAAGCCCTCTGTATCGATCAGTGTGGATAAACTTCCGGAGGAGGACCTGGACGAGATTACCGAATACGCCAACAACTATATCGAAGAGTTTAACAGCAGGAACCTGGGCGTTGAGATCATTGTTTCCCGAGCCCACCTGGATATCCTCCAGAGCCGTCTGAATCTGCTTACCAGAAACGGTCTGCTGGGTCTGTTGCTGGTGGTTATTGCCCTCTCCATGTTCCTTAGTTTCCGTCTATCCCTATGGGTCTCTTTCGGGATACCCTTCAGCTTCCTGGCCATGTTTATCGCTGCCAGCTTTCTCGGGGTAACCATCAACCTGCAATCGCTCTTCGGAATGATCCTGGTGATCGGGATCCTGGTAGATGATGGCATTGTGATTGCCGAAAATATCTATCTCCATTTTGAAAAGGGTAAAACCCCCATGCACGCGGCCGTGGATGGTACCATGGAGGTGGCACCGGCGGTGCTGACCTCAATAGCCACCACCATTGTGGCTTTCTCCCCGCTCCTGTTCCTGGCCGGAACAAGAATGGAGATGATGCAGCATGTGGCCATTGTGGTGATCGCGGCACTTTTCTTCTCCCTCTTTGAAGCCTTCCTGGTTCTCCCTGCCCACCTGGGAAATGAAAAGACATTAAGCCGTAAAAGCCTGCAGGCAAAGAACCGGGGGATCAGGAGATACTTTGAAGGATTCATCGTATGGCTGCGCGACCGGGTCTATCACTATTTTCTGAACTGGCTGGTCAAATGGAGATACATTGCTCTTAGTTTTCCCATTGCCCTGGTGCTGATAACCATGGGACTCTTTATGGGAGGGCATATACGTAACACCTTCTTCCCCATGGTTGACTTTGACTCCTTTACCCTGAATGTGGCCTTTACCCCGGGTGACGGGGAAAAGCAAACCCTAAAGTTCCTGGACAAATTTGAAAAGGCCATCTGGGAGGTAAATGATGAAATCGGTGAAGAGCTGGATCTGGATCATGATATTATTGAACGAACCAGCAAGCGGCTTGGAAGTGCTTTTAGCGGACAGGAGCGAGGTGCCCATGCCGGAAGCATCAATGTATATCCGGTTGACCTGGAGGGGTATGCCATTTCGGGTCGTGACATCTCTACCCGTGTGACCATGAAAATCGGCAGGGTACCAGAGGCCAGCAAGTTTACAGTTGGGGGACGCAACAGGTGGGGAGCACCCGTCTCCATCGGACTGATGTCCAAAAACCTGCATGAGCTGGAGGAGGCTAAAGAGTATATGATTGCACGCCTTAATGAGATGCCACAATTGAAGGATGTAAATGAAAACATCGCACTGGGTAAACAGGAGATCCAGCTCGATCTGAAACCACGTGCCTATTTCCTGGGACTGGACGAGACCACCATTGTACGCCAGGTGCGGCAGGGATTCTATGGAGCCCAGGCACAGCGGCTCCAGGTGGGTCGAGATGAACTCCGGGTCTGGGTTCGTTATCCCAAATCGGACCGGACCACACTGGGACAGCTGGAGAATATGAAGATCAAAACTGCACAGGGCGAATATCCACTTTCGGAGCTGGTCGATTACCATATGGAGAGGGGCCCGGTGGCCATCAACCGTTTTAATGGTTCCCGTGAGATCAGGGTGGAGGCCGAAACCATGGATCCGCTGGCATCTGTTCCTGAGATCCTGGACCAGATTGAAACAGAGATTATGCCCGAACTTATGGCACAATTTGCAGGGATACGTTATATCTACCAGGGGCAGCAAAAATATAGCAAGGAGGCGATGGGAAAGGCCGGAAGTTCTTATATGATTGCCTTTATGGTGATCTTTATGATCCTGGTACTTCATTTTCGGAGTGTCCCCAAAGCGTTTATCATCATCCTGATGATCCCGGTATCACTGCTGGGCGTTGCATGGGGACACGGATTGCATGGCCAGCCGCTCTCCATGATGAGTTTGTGGGGGGCCGTGGCTCTTACCGGGGTAATTATCAATGATGCCATTGTATTTTTTGCCAAGTTTGACGGATTGCTGATCGAAGGCAAAACGGTGCCGGAAGCAGTTAAAGGGGCTGGCAAAGTAAGATTAAGGCCCATTATTCTTACCTCCATCACCACCGCAATCGGCCTCTTCCCCATGCTGTTTGAAAAGAGTGTACAGGCGCAGTTCCTGATCCCCATGGCCATCAGCCTGGCCTATAGTGTAGCGCTGGGTACCCTATTTATCCTGATCTTCTTCCCGGTGCTGATCATGCTGCTAAACGATGCCCGGGTCTATGTGCGTTACCTATGGACCGGTGTGAAGCCAACACGTGAAGAGGTGGAGACCGCCATCATCCAGAATAACAGAAAGCTAAAATTTGAAAAGAACCGCAGCAGAAGAGAAATAGTCATTGAAGAATAACCATCGAATATGATATCCTTGAAAAAAAACATCTATATCCTGAGTCTACTGTTCATCGCAACCGTTGCAAAGGCAGAGGAGACGGTCCTGACACTCTCATCTGCACTGGAGCAGGCACTGGAAAACAACTATGGCCTGATCATCTCACGGGCCGATGTGCAGGTGGCAGAGATCAATAACAACTGGGGTACCGCCGGTCGTTACCCCACCATCGGTTTTGATGCCTCTGATAACAACAACTATGAACTGAACAGCAGTGTTTACACCAACCGGCTCTCGGCCGGTGTGGGGTTGAACTGGGTACTGTTTGACGGATTCAGGGTCAACATAACCAAATCGAGTTTGGAAAACATTGAGGATCTCTCCTCGGGCCTATTGGCTGTCCAGGTAGAATCGACCATTGAAGATATCATTCTTGGATACTATAATGTGCTGTTACAGAAGGAACAACTAAAAGTACTTCAAACTGTAATGGAACTTTCTGATGACCGCTACCGGTATGAACTGAAAAAGCAGTCTCTGGGCGGATCAGTCACCTACAATGTGCTTCAGGCTCAGAATGTCTATCTGACCGATAAGGCTAACTATATGAACCAGGAGATGATGGTACGTAATACCATCCGGAACCTCAACTATATGATGGGGGTTGAACCCTCTCAAACCTGGGAGTTCACCGAATCCTTTGAAGCAGATACCTCGGATTTTATCCTGGCCGATCTGATTTCGAAAATGAAAGCCGACAACCAGTCATTGAAAAATCAATATACCAGCCTGCTTCTGAAGGAGAATGAGACCACACTGCAAAAATCGGCCTATTACCCTTCCGTATCACTGGGGGCCGGAATGGACTACGGCCATACCTGGGCCTACTCTGGTGGCACCCAGAGTCTCAATAGTGAAACCATGTCGCCCTATGGCAATGTGCGCCTCTCCTTCGATATCTACAGCGCAGGAGTAAGAAAAAGAGGGGTGGAGATCGCCAGGATCAATGAAGAGGTGGCCAAAGTGGAGATCGATCAGATGGAACATGCGCTGACCAACGAACTGTTTAACCTCTTCGATTATCACGAGGTAAGGCTTGAACTACTGAATGTGGCCAATGAGAACCTGGAAGCGGCCGAGCTGAACCTCTCCATTTCGGAGGATAAATACCGATCCGGTGTTATTAATTCTTTCAATTACAGGGATATCCAGTTGATCTACCTGAGTGTATCCTATCAGCGACTGCGGGCGGTCTATAACCTGATCAGCTCCAAAGCCGGACTCACCAGGATCACCGGGGGATTCCTGGGTTACGCATCCGGCCAATACCCTTAAATATGAATAAGACTTGACTTAGCTACTCTAGTATCATAACTTGCATGATCTGAACCTTCTAAATACTGATCATGACAACAATACGAAACATTCTGTTTCTTGTATGGATCGCCATCGCAGGAATGATGACCGGGTGTAGCGATAGATTGAGCCCGGGAGTAGATATCATCCAGATAGAGGGAGTCTCCTGGGCATGCAATGTAACCACCTCCTATGCTGCTTTTGGTTCTATCATTGAGACTGAAGGACCATTGGAAGTTGTTCTGCCTGCCTCTAAAGGGGACCTGCTCTATATGATCCTGGATGATCTGCAACTCTACCACAGGTACAGTCCGGAAAACGGTACCCGGCTTACAGTCACATTCGATACCCTGCATACGGTTTCGGCTTACCTGAACGGGAATCTGGAGTATATGGAACTATCCGGACCCTCTTCCATAGAAGCCTTTAGTCAATTGATTGATCCGGAAGTTAAACAACTCTCCACCATCTATATTCACGGGCCTCTCTCGGACGATCTTCTTTTCACCTTGAAACAGCACGAAACAGCTCTCCCGGGCAAAGGGCTTGTGATGGAAGGTGGTTCAGGATCGAAAAAATTCAAAGAAATACTCTCTATCTGTCGACCAGACCTCCTGGTGCTGGATGATTCGTGGAGCCTTCCGGATCCTGAAGAGAGCAGCCTCCTCTCCAGCCTGGAGCTCCTCTGGGTAGATGGTAACGTTCCTGCATTGGCAAAACTGGCCCGGTGCTGCGGGAACCTGGAATCACTGATCATTGCCGACTGGGAGCCGGAGCCGGGAGAGTTGCTTCCGCTCTCCGGATTAAAAAAACTTCAGAGCCTCACCATCGCAGAATCTGATCTGACCTCCCTTTCAGGGATCGAATTCCCCAAATCGATCCGCAGTCTTCATATGGTCAGTTGCGATACTCTCTCAGATATCAGTAGACTGGGTGCACTTCATGGGCTGCAACGCCTGGGGCTGACACTCTGCAATGAGGTGAAGGAGGTTGATATCTTAAAGGAGATGAACTCCCTTCAATGGTTATCCTTTCCTCCAAAGATATCTCACCAGGATTTCAGGGAAGTGACAGGCCGGTTAACACAACTGGAAGTGGTGGAACTGATTGGATGTACAGAAATCGAGGAGCTGTCTCCCCTGCTACCGTTGCAAAACCTCAACATACTTGTGCTTCAACTTGAGAAAGATCAGCTTACCGCACTTGATTCACTGGAGCAATTGAAATTAGTTGTACTAACAAATGAAGTATTTGAGGATAGTCCTGAGTGGATCAAAGAGTTGCGAGAATCACTTCCATATAGTACTATTGTACCCGGAAGTGGGTTGTGCCTTGGATCCGGCTGGCTGTTATTACTGCTTCCATTTATCCTCATATTCCGTTATTTATTTCGTCAAAAAGAATAAACCAGTGCCGGGAACTAACCAGACCATCTCATCAAGAATCAGGCAACACCCCGGCCGAATCAGGAATGTGGCACTATCTGTGGCGGGAATCCTGCTGTTTGCGGGATTCGTTCACCATCCCTTTCCGCTTTTTTTACCGGCCATCGGGGGACTTGCATGCACGGCCCTGGTGATTGGATTTTCCACCAGGCATATGACCATCCGGGAGACTTTTGGCATCGGCCACCTGAATCGCAGGATTCTCCTCTACACCCTTCCTGCTGTTTTACTGGGAGTGCTCCTTGGTATACTTACCCGCAACCGGTTTGAACTTACTTTGATACCTGCAGGTTTCACCGGAGTAGTTTTTGTGGCCCCTCTGGTGGGAGCTGTTGAAGAGTTAATCTTCAGGGGATACATACAGGGTCACCTGCGTCCCGTGGGAAAGATCTTCTCCATCGTATATGCTTCCACGGTACATACATGTTACAAACTTCTGGTGATCCTGACCCTTGCTATTCCCCTGCAATTTGATTTTTTCTTCCTGATTTTCTGGACCTTTATCGGGGGACTCCTCTTTGGAACACTAAGGGAGCTGTCCGAAAGTTCTGTTCCCCCGGTAATTGCACATGCGGTATTTGATATTGTGTTGTACGGTGGACTGGCCACAGTACCTGTTTGGGTATGGAGTTAGTTTGTATATTTATATCATGAGAAATATATTTCACATCATGGGAAGACTGGCCCGGGAAGACATTAATCAATTGCTGGAGGTAAATCCGCGTAATGCGTTCATTCTAAGAAATCAGAACTGATCATATTTCATCGAGCCCGGTAAGGGAAACACAATAGATCACACTCTCTATTTCGTCACTCAGGTTCACATTGTTTACGATGATATAATCGGGGACCTTCAGGATCACCGGAGCAAAATTGACGATCCCGTCAATACCATATTCCACCAGTTGATCACACACGTTCTGGGCAACCATATCCGGAACAGCTATAATAGCCGTACGCACTTCAAATCGATCTATGATCTCTTTCAGCCGTTCCATGGTATAGACCGGAATATCCGATCGGATACGCTGTTTGGAAGGGTCAATATCAAAAGTGGCCACAATATTAATCTGACGCTGTATGAAGTTGTTGTAATTGGCCAGTGAGGAACCAATATTACCCCTGCCCACGACGATGATATTATGGTTGCCGTTATTGTGGAAAATAATTTCCATCTCCCCGATCAGTCTGTCCACACGATACCCCCCACGCTGGTTTCCTTTGATATGGTATTCGGAAAAGTCTTTTCGTACCTGTTCAGCTGAAACTCCGGTCTCACTCCCGAGAGTATAAGAATAGACCCTTTTTACACCCAGGGCCTGCAGTCGCAACAGGCTTCCCCGGTACAAAAGAATTCTTCTCAGGCTTC
>DAOWNM010000231.1 GCA_030642565.1 Bacteroidota bacterium
GATCTTAGCTCTTTGGAAATTGCTCAGCAGCTGGGTTTTCGCAGCGAGGGATATGTGCGAAAGCGCCGCCATTTCTGCAAAGAGTACCTGATCAATAAGATCAAAGAGGATTCCGACTATCAGGCCATGTTTACTGATTAAAAATACTCTTAATATGACTACACAAAACAGACCTGAAAGACTCCATTCGCTCGATATCCTTCGCGGATTTAACTGCCGAATCCTTCACAAGAAGTATCGCACAGCAGTGCGCAAAACAAAAAAGGCTGAAACCATGTGGGATCAGCCTTTTTAAGTGTGCCAGACCAATATCTGGTGTTTTCAGGGAACAGTGCCTATTTCAAAACAGTTTTCCAGACGGTCTCTTCACTGACCTTCTTGGTGCAGAAGAACCAATCTACGCATTCAACTCCCTCTTCTTTTCCTTCCATACGGTTTTCGGCGGCTCCACACGATCCGGCTGGAGGAACGATTACGTCGTCACCCGGACGCCAGTCGGCAGGTGTGGCACAATCAAATGCATCGGTGATCTGAAGGGCAATCAGTACCCTGTAGAGTTCGTCAAAGTTTCGTCCAATACTCAGTGGATAGTAGATAATTGTCCTGATAACTCCTTCCGGGTCCACAAAAAATACGGCCCTGACCGCCTTGGTGGTGTCTTCGTTGGGCTGGATCATGCCATACAGTTTGGCCACATCCATAGTGATATCCTCGATAAGAGGAAAATTCACCTCCACATCTTTCATTCCTTTGAATTCCATGGTCTCTTTGATTCTCCTGAGCCACGCGATGTGGCTGTAAAGACCATCTACAGAGAGACCTACCAGTTTGCAATTGGCCTTATTGAACTTCTCCTCCTGGGTGGCGAAGGTCATAAACTCGGTGGTACAGACAGGAGTAAAGTCGGCCGGGTGACTGAAAAGTATACTCCAGCTTCCTTTATAATCGGATGGGTATTGAATGTTACCCTGGGTGGTTTTGGCTTTGAATTCGGGTGCCTTGTCGCCAATACGTGGCATGCTTGTTACTTGAACTTGTTCTTCCATTTTGATTGTTTGTTTTTGAATGATTAAACTGTTATTTAATTATTTAGAGTTATCGATAAAATTTCCATTGATCTGAAGGAAAATATCTTCGATTTTAAAATTGGGAAGATCCTTCCTGCGGAAGTAGTCCTGGAGCATCTCGTCCAGCTCTTCATCATAGTAGTCCTCAATTCTCTCCGTCTCGGCACAATAGATATGGTGATGCTTCTTCATGACTGCATCGTACCGCATGGCATCTTTGTCGGTTTTTACCCTGCGAACCAGGTGGTTGTCAACCAGCACATCAAGTACGTTGTAGACGGTTCCGGTGGCGATACCGGGATGGATTCTCCTGATATGGTCGATAACCATATCAGCTGTGGGATGATTACCCAATCTGCAGACAGCTTCCAGTATGGTGTGTCGCTGGGGGGTAACCTTCAGGTCTGCATCCTTCAGTTTCTGATTGATCTGTTCACTGCTTAATTTCATGCTAATAATTCTTAAATAAGAATATTTCCTATATAAGAACATTTGAAATTAAGAAATGTTCACACGGTTCCTGAAACCACGAAAATGTAATCCTCTTTGGCTATTTGGGTCCGGGATTATACTCTGGATTTGGAGTAGGCATCTGAGCCTGGTTCTTCTCTCTCCAGTCATGAAGTAACTGACGCATCTCTTCTGCTCTCTCAGGAAGCTCTGAAGTCAGGTTGTGAGATTCTCCAATATTATCTTGGAGGTTATACAGTTCTATCTCCCCGGTTTCGTAATACTCGATCAGTTTAAAGTCACCGTCTCTTACGGCTCCGCCTGGCATTCCGATGTGGTAATGCGGGTAGTGCCAGTAAAGTGTTTCGCGGTCGAGGCTTTCGGAACGAACCAGATGGGGCAGCAGACTATTCCCCTCTATTTCATGATTGATGCTGACTCCTGCCAGAGCTGCGACGGTTGGATAGATATCTGTGCTGATGATGATCTCCTCAGAAATCCGGCCGGAACCGATGGTGCCTGGCCAGCGAACCATGGCAGGAATTCTGAGTCCGCCCTCATAAAGCGTTCCCTTCCCCTCCCGGAGCGGATGGTTCCAGGAGGCCCGGATAAAATTTCCGTTTCGTAAAAGGAGTCCCCCGTTATCAGAAGTAAAGATCACCACGGTGTTTTCGTCCATCTCTTTTTCCTCCAGAAACTGCATGATCCGTCCAACATTCTCATCCACTGCCTCGGTCATGGCCAGGAAGTGTGGATTCCTCCGGATGGAGTCATTTTGATGATCAGCGAGCCTGATTTCATATTTTTCTACCAGGTCGGGCCTGCCCTCCAGTGGAGTATGCACACTGTAGAACGGGAGGTATAGAAAAAATGGTTTCTCACTGTTCATGCCCATAAAGTGAATCGCCTCATTGGTCAGCCGGTCGGTAAGATAGAGGCTGTCGCCAGTGAGTTCCAGGGGCGTAATGGTGTCTTTGCGGCGTTCAGATCTGTATGGATAGTAGTAGGAGGGGGGCCTGCCCTTATGATAGCCGGCCACATTCAGATCAAATCCCTGGTTGGTGGGCAGGAAACCCTTACCCCCCAGGTGCCATTTCCCAATGGATGCAGTACTATAGCCTGCTTCTGCCAGCTTCTCGGCGATGGTGATCTCTTCAAGAGGCAAATGCTGGTTGAACCGGGGGACGATGAACTTCTCATGAGCCCGTGGTCCTTTCCTGTAACCTTGGTTTCCCGGGATCCAGTCGGTAATGTTCACTGCCACCGGATTCCTCCCGGTCATCAAAGATGCCCTGGTTGGCGAGCAGACCGTGCAGGAGGCATAGGCACTGGTAAAACGAACTCCTTCACTGGCCAGCCGGTCAATATTTGGTGTCTCCACCAGTTCGTTTCCATAGCAGTGCAGGTCGGAATACCCCAGATCGTCTACCACAATAAGAAGAATGTTTGGAGGAGTTGTTCGGCTATTGCATGAACAGAGCGTTAGCACCAGGACCAGGATAGTAAAAAAACGCATGGCTGGAGATTTTGATTACCAGGTAAAATAACTGGATGTTTCTTCATGGCTGTTTCAGGATTTCCGGTACTGAAAGAATATCAATACTCCGGCAAAGAGTGTGATCACGATCATCCAGTACGCAAATCCGGATTTTCGGTAAATGGGACTGTTGTCGCCAAGAACTACGAAACCTGACCAGAAATAGGGATTTGAGGTGAGGTCGTCGGCTTCTTCCAGATAATCAATTTTCGCAAGTCGCATCGCCTCTTGCTTGCTCTTCCCTCTTTTCAGGTATTTATAGAAGGAGGTCATCAACTCCGAACTCGATTTATCGGCCACCTGCCAGAGGGTCATGATAATGGAAGGACATCCGGCGTAAATAAATCCCCTGGCCAGGCTCATCATTCCTTCCCCTTTTTGCATTTTGCCAAATCCACTGTTGCACGAGCTCAATACCGCCATCTGGGCATTCAGCTTCAAATTATAGATTTCATATGCATACAGCTTATTATCCTCAATGGTATCGCCGGTTTCAACGTTTGTAAAAGCCAATAGGGAGTAAAGCGGGGCATCATCTTTCATGATGGTATGCATGGCCAGGTGCAGGATATTGTAATCGGAGGCGTACTTCTTAAAATTGGCTTCGGTGGCCTTTTCATTCATGAACACCCTTGAAGGAACGGTTTCGTTGATGCTTTGTACCTCCTTAATTGTTCCCACAAGCGGGACAAGGTAATCTGAATTTTCAGAGATCTGGCGAAATTGTGCCGTATCCATATTGTGAAGGGGATTCACATATATTGGAGCAAAAGCAAGCACCTTATCTTCAGGAGACTTGGATTTGAAACGCTTGCTGAACAACAGTGTTGATGAGTGGGAATAACCTACAGAGAAATCCCTGATCATATAGGGCAGAGTCATATAGTTGATGTATTCCGTTTCGGTCTCATGGGTGATCAGCCCCTCAAAAGGAATATAGGTAATGGCACCATCGGGCACAATGGTGAAGTTTTTCCTGTCGGTATATTCCAGGCAAGGTTCTATCAATGTTTTGTAGAACTTAGACCCCAGGTTCACATACCTCCGGTAGTTTTCATGTACTCCACTACTGAAATTCTGATTGTTCAGAAGCAAGTAGTACTCTTGACACTCACCGGCAAACTCCGGCCCGATTTCCTGTGAAAATACATTGATTCCCTTTCTGTTAACCACATAGGTAATCAGCAAGGTGTCAGACAGTACATATTCAATCAGAGCATCGCGGTACGATAGCTTATCCTGAACCTCCTCAAGTGAAACAAATTTGGGGTTGTACTTTAACTCGTAGTAATTCACATAATTTTGTTCAATCATATGCTTCAGATCGTTATAGTCATCATTCAGGTGAAACAGTGTCTCCTTAAAAAATGCAATCATGGAACTGTCTGGATCGGACTTCATCTGCTCTTCATACAGTAGCTCCTCATAGGCCTGCATCTCACCCATATACCGGCTCTCTTTCTGCTTGATATCTTGAGGCAGATCGGAAAACTGCATGGCTTCCACATCCTTAATCTCACTGTAGAGTGCAAATGACTTGC
>DAOWNM010000328.1 GCA_030642565.1 Bacteroidota bacterium
CGCCTCCATATCGGCACACTGTCCGAACAGATGTACCGGAACAATGGCACGGGTTCGTTCTGTTACAGCCTGTTCCAGTTGTTCCGGATCAAGGTTAAAGGTATCGGGTTTTACATCCACAAATACCGGTTTTAATCCCAGGAGACTGATCACCTCCACAGTGGCAATAAATGTGAAAGGGGTGGTAATGACCTCATCACCAGGTTGTAGCTCTAGTGCCATCATGGCCACCTGCAGGGCATCAGTACCATTGCCACAGGCAATGGTTTGTTTTACATCCAGATAGCTTGACAATTCATCCTGAAATGTTCGTACATCCTCACCCCTGATAAAAGCGGTGGAATCGATTACCCGCTGTATAGCACAGTCTACCTCTTCTTTGATTTTAAGGTACTGACCATGAAGGTCTACCATTTTTATCTCATTCATTTATACAGGCTTACAGAATCAATTTACGAAGATAATAAAAAAACGGGTTGATAACTTGGTTTTGAATTCCACAGACGACTGATTATTTTTACCTCACAAATGACCCGCATGATCATCGGAAAATATATGAGGATGCTCCTTGATGAGCGAAAGCGCGTAATTCTCCCGGGCTTTGGAAACCTGGAAGTAAAATCGCCCGAAGGTGCACAGGCTCCATCAGGAAACCGGATCAATCCACCGGGAATATCGGTAAGGTTTGATACAGGATTTAGTAAGGATGATGGTGTGTTGGCCGAAGCACTGGCAGCAGGAGAGGAGTTGGAGAGGGAGGAGGCGCATCAGCGTATTCTTGAACTGGTGGATGCCATTAAATTTGCACTGAACAAAGGAGAAGACTATCTCCTTCCTGAAGCCGGGACTTTTTCGAGGGATAAGGATGAGAAGATTCATTTTCTGGCTGACCCTGCCTGGGTCCTGGAGCCCGGTCAGTACGGACTGGAATCGATGGATCTGCTGGAGTTAGAAGAGCTGCCACAGGAGGATACACCTGAAGAAGTGGAGCCGGAAGCCACAACGGTCCCTAAAATTACAACACTTGCCACGCCGGTGCCCAAACCAAAAGCCAAAAGATGGAGAGTGATATGGCTGGTAGTAGCTGCACTGATTGCGGTTCTGGCGGTTCTCATTCTGATCCCTCCAGCAGAGGTTGAGAACGTTAATGGCTGGAGACGATTCTTCAATAAGAGACCAGACCGGGAGGTGGTTGAACAGGATAAACCGTCCACGGATCAACAGGAGAGTGAAACAGGTGGGCCGATCGCCGATCCCGAAACAGAAACTCCTCTGTCAGAACCGGAAGTTGATCAACCCTTACCGGTTGAAGAGACCAATAGCTTCTTTATTATTGCTGGTAGCTTTAAGAACCTGAAGAATGCCAGTGATCTGCAGGACCGGCTGAATGAGAGGGGATTTCAGGCTGAGGTGATGATCACAGAGAACCGCATGTACCGTGTGAGTGTCGCTTCATATGCTACCAAGAGGGAGGCAGAGAAGGGACTCTCACAGATCACCTCTGAACCGGGCCTGCAATCGTGCTGGCTGCTTTCTAACTAGGATCAGTTAATTTCAGAACCGTTCAGAGCCGCTTCGGATGGCTTTAAAAAATGGAGCGATCCATCCGGATTTTCCGAAAGCAGGATCATGCCCTGTGATTCAATTCCCTTGATCTTTCTGGGAGCCAGGTTGGCCAGCACCGACACTTGCTGTCCGGGTAATACATCTGGCTCAAAATATTCGGCGATACCTGAAACAATGGTTCGCTTTTCGAAACCCAGATCCACCAACATTTTGATCAGCTTCTTGGTTTTGGGTACCTTTTCAGCCTCCAGGATGGTTCCTGTCCGAAGGTCCATTCGGGTGAAGTCATTGAATGTAATCTCCTCTTTCTGAGGCGCTAACTCTGCCGGTTCTTCATTCTCCTCTTTTGTTTTATTGAGTTTCTCCAGTTGTAACTGAATCTGCTCGTCCTCAATCTTTTCGAACAGCAGGGAAGCCTTCTCGATGGTGTGTCCGGGTGCCAGCAGGCTCTCCGATCCGATCAGATCCCACGAAGTTCCTTCAAACCGCAGGAATCCTCTGAGCTTCTTCATTGAGAAGGGGAGGAAAGGATCCAGCAGAAGGGTGAGGTTGGCTGAGATCTGGAGGGAGATGTTGAGAATGGTTTTCACCCTGGCGGGATCGGTTTTAATCACTTTCCATGGTTCTGTATCGGCCAGGTACTTATTGCCCAGTCGGGCCAGATCCATCCCTCTCTTAATGGCCTCCCTGAAGCGGAACTGCTCAAGGCTCGCTTCCACACTTTTACCGATGGTTTTTATCTCTTCCAGGGTGGCCCTGTCCTGTTCTGTTAACGTGCCGGTTTCAGGTACCTTCCCTTCAAAATATTTGTGTGTAAGCACAATGACCCGGTTGATGAAATTGCCCAGGATGGCCACTAGCTCATTATTGTTGCGGTTCTGAAAATCCTTCCAGGTAAAGTCATTATCTTTATTCTCGGGGGCGTTGGCACAGAGCACATAGCGTAAAACATCCTGTTTTCCCGGGAACTCCTCCAGGTACTCATGAAGCCATACCGCCCAGTTTCGGGAGGTGGAGATCTTCTCATTCTCCAGGTTCAGAAACTCATTGGCTGGCACATTGTCGGGCAGGATGTAGCTGCCCTCTGCCTTCAGCATGGTTGGGAACACAATACAATGAAACACGATGTTGTCTTTCCCGATGAAATGGATCATACGGGTCTCCTCATCCTTCCAGTATTTTTCCCAGTCAGGAGTCAGTTCTTTGGTGGCCGAGATATAGCCTATGGGTGCATCAAACCATACATATAATACCTTTCCGCCGGCCCCTTCCAGGGGTACCGGAATCCCCCAGTCCAG
>DAOWNM010000015.1 GCA_030642565.1 Bacteroidota bacterium
ACCGTACTGGATCAGAAAGGCAGGGGGACTTTTGAGGGGACAGAAGCGTTTAACGGGGGACTATACCTGATCTATATCAATCCTGGTCACTATTTTGATCTTTTGCTGGGAGACGACCAGGACCTGTATATTGGTGCCGACACTGCCGATCTTGTGGGGAGCATCACCTTCCGCGGATCGGAGGACAACCGCGTATTCCAGGAGTATAAGCATTTCCTGCAGAAAAAAAGAGGGGAACTGGAGCAGCTTTCAACCCTGCAGAGCAGTGCCGCTTCCGCTGCAGATAGTTCAGAGATCGTTCATCAGCAAAAGCAGATCAACAGGGAGATGGAAACCTACATGGACCGGATAGAAACGGAACACACCACACTGTTTGTCTCAGATTTTATTGGCGCCACCAGGGAGCCTTTTCCTCCCGAATCGTTGTTATCAGGAGAGAGAAAGCAGGATGACTCTATCAGATTTTTCTATTACCGGGAACACTACTTCGACCGTTTTGACCCATTTAATACCAGGCTTTTGCACACCCCGCTCTATGAAGGGAAGATCAAGAACTACATAACCAGGGCTGTATCCCAGCATCCCGATTCCCTGATTGCAGCTGTAGATTACCTGCTTACCGGAAGCAAAAAAGATGATGAACTCTACAGGTATATGCTGATTACACTGTTCAACCACTTTGCAGAGAGCAAGTTTATTGGCATGGATGGGGTCTATTTTCATATTGCTGAGTATTACTATATTCCCGATGCCACATGGAGCAGCCCGGAGTTTCTCAGTAAACTCAAAGAGAACCTGAATAGCAATAAACCCACATTGATCGGTCAGACCGCCCCCAACCTGATTATGCGGCAGATCCCCGAAGAGCATTTTGGCATGGCTGCCCAGGATACAGCCATAAAAAAGGACCCCCATATCGGGCACGATTTTTTTATCCATGATATAGATGCCCGGTATACCCTTCTCTATTTCTGGGAAACAGACTGTGGCCATTGTAAGAAATCAACTCCGGCACTACACGAAGTCTACAACAGAATGAAGGATAAGGGAGTCCAGGTCATCAGCATTCACGTGATCAACTCCATAGAGGGAAAAGAGAAGTGGATCGATTTTGTTAACGAACACCATCTCTTAGGATGGATCAATTGCTGGAGTCCTTACAGCAATGAATTCAGAAAATTATATAACCTGCAGAGCTATCCGCAGCTATTTATACTCGACCGGGATAAGAAAATTATAGCAAAACGGGTGACTCCGGAACAGGCAGAAAAGATCATCAACAACCTGATAGAAATTGAATCTAACAATAATTCATGAACCAGATGAAGTTCAAACCAATTAAGCTGATCCTGGAGGATGGATCCATATTTCATGGCAAATCTTTCGGCTATGAAGGAAGCATTGCCGGAGAGGTGGTTTTCAATACAGCCATGACCGGTTATCCTGAAAGCCTTACCGATCCCTCCTACAAAGGTCAGCTTCTGGTACTCACCTATCCCATTGTTGGGAACTACGGGGTTCCCAGGGAGGACTCTGAAAATGATCTTTACAAATTTTTTGAATCGGACCAGCTCCATATTTCGGCCCTTGTGATCTCCGACTACTCTACAGAGTATTCACACTGGAACGCAGAGCTAAGTCTGGGCGACTGGCTGAAGAAACATAAGATACCCGGTATTTTTGATGTGGATACCCGGATGATCACCAAATTGCTGCGGGAGAAGGGATCCATGCTGGGGAAGGTGGTTTTCAATGAAAAAGAGCCGGAGACCTACGATCCCAACCTGGAGAATCTGGTGGCACAGGTGAGCGTTGATGAAAAGAGGGTATATGGCAATGGGAAACACAAAATTTTGTTGCTCGACTGTGGTGTGAAGTATAACATTATCCGCTACCTGCTGGAGCGGGACACTACCGTCATCAGGGTACCATGGAACCACGACATCAGCAGGGAGGAGTACGATGGTCTTTTTATCTCCAATGGTCCGGGCGACCCCAAACAGTGTAAAATCACCATTGACAGTCTGGCAAAAGCGTACCAATCGGACACACCCATTTTCGGGATCTGCCTGGGAAATCAGTTGATGGCACTGGCTGCAGGTGCCGATACCTATAAACTGAAATACGGACACCGAAGTCACAACCAGCCGGTGCTGGAGGTGGGAACGGACAAGGCGTATATCACCTCCCAGAATCATGGTTTTGCTATTGACAATAAGACCCTTTCCAAAGGGTGGGAACCACTCTTTATCAACCTGAACGACGATACCAACGAGGGGATGAAACATCAGTCAAAACCCTTTTTCTCCACACAGTTCCACCCCGAAGCTTCGGGCGGACCAACCGATACGGCCTACCTTTTTGATGTTTTTATTGAAAACATCGAAAAAAGTAAAACAGGCTGAACAAAAAAAAATTGAAGCACTCTATTCCGGCCAACTCCTGGAAGAGAGATAGTGCTACTGCCTGATCTGGCCACTTCCGTAAATAACGTATTTGTTTGTGGTCAGCTCCTTGAGCCCCATGGGTCCCCGGGCATGCAGCTTCTGGGTACTGATTCCGATTTCGGCCCCATAGCCAAATTCAAAACCATCTGTAAACCTGGTGGAAGCATTCACATAGACTGCGGCAGCATCCACCCTGTCGAGAAAGTACTGAGCATGACTGTAGTCTTCGGTAACTATGCTTTCTGAATGGTTCGATCCGTATCTGTTGATATGGTCCACGGCCTCCTCCACCGATCCCACCACTTTCGAACTGATCACCAGGTCGAGATACTCGGCCGACCAATCCTCTTCGGTGGCAGGAACAGCACCAGGTATCAATGCGCAGGTAGGTTGATCGCCCCTAATCTCCACGCCCCCCTCTGCCAGTGAAGAGCCAATGGAGGGCATCACCTCTCCGGCCACTTTTTCATGCACCAGCAAACTTTCAGCTGCATTACATACCCCGGGGCGGTGTGTCTTGGCATTATATATAATGGCCACAGCTTTCTCCAGGTCAGCTGTCTCATCCACATAGATATGGCAGTTCCCAACCCCGGTTTCGATCACCGGAACAGTACTGTTCTGTACCACCGCCTGAATCAGTCCGGCTCCTCCCCTGGGGATCAGGATATCCAGGTATTCATTCAATCTCATCATGGCTAATGCGCTCTCCCGGGAGGTATCCTGCACCAGCTGCACCATATGGGGATCGAGTCCGCATTCCGTAATGGCCTTATGGAAAATCTTCACTATGGCATTGTTGGAACGGAATGCCTCTTTCCCTCCCCTGAGCACACACACATTTCCGGTTTTAATACACAACCCCGCCACATCGGCGGTCACATTGGGCCTCGATTCATAGATCACGCCCACCACGCCCAGTGGTACCCTTTTCTTCCCGATCAACAGGCCGTTGGGCCTTTTTTTCATCTCCTCGATCTCTCCAATGGGATCCTCCAGCTGCACAATCTCCCGCAACCCTCCTGCAATCCCACTGATCCTTTCACCCGACAGGGTCAACCGCTCTACAATAGCCCCTTTTAGCCCCATCTCCTCTCCCTGTTTCAGATCGGCCGCATTGGCCTCCAGGATGGTTGAAGCGGAGCTCTCCAGCAGGTCGGCCACCTGCAGCAACACCCTGTTTTTCTGATCGGTATTCAGATAAGCCAGCTGTTTGGAAGCCTGCTTTGCCCTTTTTCCAATATCAATTAACTCTTTCATCAATAACATATTTTTTATTCTGCCATCTGGGTGGCATCTGAAACAAAGAATGTTCCCAGATCCTTTCCCTCCAGCACATCCATGATGGTGGAAGGATCGGCACCATTGGCGATAACAACATCCACATTGTGTTCACGGCAAAGTTCTGCCGCAGCAATCTTGGAGGCCATTCCCCCGGAGCCCATTTTGGATGAACCCTCCAGGTTAATATCCTTCAAGTCATCACTGGCCTTCATCACCTTGGGCACCTTCCGGGCCGAATGATGAATATGCGGATCGGCCGTAAATACCCCATCCGTATCGGTAAGAATCAGTAGCAGATCCGCCTGGATCAGGTTAGCCACCAAAGCAGAAAGGGTGTCGTTATCCCCGAACTCAATCTCATGGGTACTTACCGTATCGTTCTCATTGACCACCGGGATAATCCCCATATCGATCAGCTGGTTCAATGTATTTCTCGCATTTTTCCTTCGAATGCTGTTCTCTATCCCGTCCCGGGTCAGAAGCACCTGGGCCACAGTTTTGTTGTACTCATCGAAAAATTTCTGGTACAACCTGATCAACCCCACCTGTCCGATGGCAGCCATTGCCTGCTTCTTCACCAGGTTGTCCGGCCAATTGTCTATGCCGATCATACCCACGCCAACACCAACTGCACCCGACGAGACCAGCACTACCTCTCTGCCACTGTTACTTAGATCGGCCAGGACCCTCACCAACTTTTCCATTCGCAGCAAGTTTATTTTTCCATTCTCATAGGCCAGCAGACTGGTGCCGACCTTTACCACAATCTTCTTTTTATGCTTCAGATATTTTCTGTGTGTCATGACTTTCCGAAATAGTTACTCAAACGATTTACAACCTCTGCACTGTTTACAAATCGAAAACCTCCATACGCCTTTTCCAGCTTTGCCTCGATCTCTGCTAATCCGGGATTACCAATACTTCCAATATGTGTATAAGCATGGTCCCGGCCGGGCCTGTAACGACCAGTGTCGATTTCAGAGGCCACTTCGCGGTACGCATCCCTGAAGGGAGTTCCCTCCTGTACTTTTTTATTAACCTCTTCTACCGAGTAGATATAGAGGTAGATATCACTGTTTAAAATATCTTTACTGATCTCCATTTGCTTTACCACATAATGCATCATCTCCAGGCAGATTTTCAACTCTTCCAGTGCCGGGTGGAGTATCTCCTTCAGTACCTGGAAATCGCGATGATAACCCGAAATCAGGTTCCCTGTTACCGAAGAGACTTCAGAAGCAACCATGGTCAGGCGGTTGCACTTTGCCCGGAGCAATTCAAGCACGTCTGGATTTTTCTTATGAGGCATAATAGAAGAGCCGGTAGTCAACTCCGGGGGAAGAGAGATAAACCGGAAGTTCTGTCCCATAAAGAGCACAGCATCCATGGCCAGCCGGGCCAGAGTTGAAGCCACTGCACCGATTCCGGTACCGACATACCATTCGGTTTTCCCACGGTTCATCTGCGCATTGACCGAGCTGATATGCATCTCCTCAAAGGCCAGCAGGCTGGTAGTCAGCTCCCTGTTAACCGGAAAAGAGGAGCCAAAACCGGCAGCCGAGCCCAGGGGATTCTGGTTGACTACCGCATGGATCCCCTGCAGGTAGGTCAGATCATCGGCCAGGGCCTCTGCATAGCCACCGAACCAGAGCCCGAAAGAGGAGGGCATGGCCACCTGCATATGGGTATAACCGGGCATCAGCATATCCCTATGGGTCTCTGCCTGTTTCAGCAATATATCTGCCAGTTTCCGGGTTCCTGCAGCCACCTCTTTGATCTTCTCCCGCAAAAAAAGTTTTATATCGACCATCACCTGGTCATTCCGTGAACGGCCCGTATGGATCTTCTTTCCCGTGTCACCCAGTTTCCGGGTCAAAACCATCTCCACCTGCGAATGGATATCCTCCACACCAGGCTCCAGCAGCAGTTTTCCTTCCATGGCCTCCCTGTACAATTGATCCATTTCAACCAGAAGTTGCGCCGCCTCCTCTTTCCCTATCAGTCCTGTCTCGGCCAGCATAATGGTATGCGCCATGGATCCAACTAGATCGTAAGGGGCCAGCTCAAGATCATACAGTGGATCTTTGCCAGTGGTAAATGCCAGAATGCTCTGTTCGGTCGATATCTCCTTGTCCCAAAGTTTCATATGTTTATCCTCCCTTATACCTCAATATGTTCCAGGAACCGGCAGTAACCCTTCACTCCCTGATCCAGCTCACTCTTTAAAATATACTCCCCGGCTGTATGGGAGCGTGATGATTCACCCGGCCCCATCTTAACAGCAGGATATGGAATCAGTGCCATATCCGACAGGGTAGAGGAACCAAAAGCCTCCAGTCCGACGGCATGGATGGCTTTCATCAGGAGATGGTCACGATCCAGTCCCGATGATTTCAGACGGGTCGATCGTGGGGTCAGTTCTGCTTTACATACCGAACGGATCATCTCCAGCAATCTTTCGTTCCCGTACCGGTCATTACTTCTTACATCCACCACATACCGGCAAAGGTCGGGTACCACATTGTGGTGGGTGCCCGCCGAAATCATGGTCACCTGTGCACCGGGACGGGGGAGCCACTCCGACTCTTCAGTGAACTCCAGCTGTCCGATCGCTCTCACATCTTCTATAGCTTCATAGATGGCATTCTTCCCTTCACTACGTGCAGCATGGCCCGCCTTCCCGTCTACCTTTCCATCCAAAACCATTAAACCCCGTTCGGCAACAGCCGGGGCCATTCCTGTGGGCTCACCCACAATCACCGCCTGCAATTCTCCAACTGTTGGCAACACCGAGACAATTCCATTGCTCCCCGACACCTCTTCTTCGGCACTGATCAACAACATCAGGTTCATTCTCTTCCCCAGTCGTTCCCTCATTTGATGATAAGTTGCCATCATCGTCACCACCGATGCCCCGGCATCATTACTTCCAAGGCCCATAATTTTCTCTCCTGACTCCACCGGGCAAAAAGGATCGGATTTCCAGCCCTCTACCGGGGGGACCGTATCCATATGCGAATTCAAAAGCACTGCAGCTCCGGGTGCACCTGGTTCTCCCACCAGCAGATTATGTTGTATCCTTCTGACCGGCCACCCCATTCCCTTCATGTAACTTTCCAGGAAATCGGAACGCTGTGCCTCCTCCCTGCTGAGAGCAGGTATGGAGAGCATCTCCAGTAGCAAGTCGATATATTGTATCTCTCCGCTCATTTCAGGTCACTGATCTCGGAATAAGATTTGACGATGCCCTTGATCATGGCCGAACTTAATCCAAAATGCTCCATCTCGTTCAAGCCTGATATGGTGCAACCCATGGGGGTGGTCACCCGGTCAATTTCAGTTTCGGGATGATTCTCTGTCTGCATCAATAGCTCGGCTGCACCCAGGGCGGTCTGTGCAGCAATTTTCCCCGCCTCCTCGGCATGAAATCCAATCTGGATACCACCCTGGGAGACCGCTCGGATAAAGCGAAGGAAAAAGGCGATACCACAGGCAGCCAGGATGGTGGCTGCTGGCATCAGTTGCTCCTTTATCACCATGGTCTGCCCAAGCGGATCAAACAACGATTTGACCCGATTTACGGCCTGCTCCTCTTCACCTGCAATACAGGTCATACTGGCTCCATACTCCGCAGCTGTATTGGGCATGATCCTGACCACCTCTGTATGGTTGCCACTCCACTCCTTTAACTCCTGGATGCTTACCGCGGATACCACACTTACCAGCAGTTTATCCACACCCTGCAACAACCCTTTCAGGTCCAGAATAACCTTCTTTGCCTGTCCCGGCAGAACAGCCAGTATGATCACATCACATTTCGAAACCAGGGTGTGGTTATCGGTGACCGCAAAGCCCTCCTTCTTCTGTTCCGCCAGTAAACCATTCCGTCTCCTGGAGAGAAACAGGTCCGAAGGTTCTATAACTTTTTGCACTACCATCCCCTTCGCAATGGCGCATCCAATGTTTCCGGCACCTATGATTCCAATTTTTTTCATCTCTGATCCTTTCTGTTTTTTCATGCACACTATTTCATTAGATCACCAGTTCCATTCACGTCAAACCAGATCCGCTGCTGGTTTCCCATTATCCGTGTAAAACCATTAACCTCTTCAGCACTCCATGCTTTGTTCATCTCCCCGTATGTGGCAAAGGAGGCATTCATCAGGTCGTATGGGCTCTCCACCCCTGTCACTGAAAAACTGTATGGGCGGAGCCTGAGGCTAACCTCTCCGGATACATTTTTTTGGGACGATTCCAGGAACGACTCCAGGTCGCGCATCACCGGCTCCAAATATTGCGCCTCATGTACAAACATGCCGTACCACTGTCCAATCTGCTCCTTCCAGTGTAGCTGCCACCGGGTAAGCACATGCTTTTCCAGTGCCAGGTGTGCATCAATAATCATCCGTGCAGCAGCAGCCTCGAATCCCACCCGGCCTTTGATCCCGATGATGGTATCACCCACATGTACATCCCGTCCAACACCCCAGGGAGCAGCCAGCTTCTCAAGCTCCAGAATAACCATCAGCGGCTCCAGTAGTTGTCCGTTTAGACTTACTGGTTCTCCCTGGTCAAATCCGATGGTGACTGTTTCTGTACCCGATTTTTCCATAGGAGTGGGATAGGCCTCCGAAGGCAACTCATCCGTGGAAGTTAGTGTCTCCTTACCACCCACGCTGGTTCCCCAGATTCCCTGGTTGATGGAGTATTCCAGCTTGGCCCAGTTCATCTCAATCCCTGCCATTTTCAGATATTCAATCTCCTTCTCCCTGGAAATTTTCAGATCCCTGATGGGGGTTATGATCTCTATCTCGGGAGCCAGTACCTGGATTACCAGATCGAACCGCACCTGGTCATTTCCCGCAGCTGTGGATCCATGCGCAATATATTTGAAACCGTTTTGCCTGGCATACTCTACCAGCGCAATGGCCTGAAAGGTACGCTCGGAACTCACCGAAAGGGGATAACTCCTGTTTCTGAGTGCATTTCCAAAAATCATATACCGGATACAACGGTAATAATAATCGGCTGTCACATCCAGTACCTGGTGAGTGGCGGTCCCAAGTTTTTTTGCATGTGAAGCAATATGATCCAACTCCTCTGCAGGAAAACCACCGGTATTTACAATGGCCGAATGTACTTCCATATCTTTTTCCCTCGCGAGGTGGACCGCGCAGAATGTGGTATCCAGTCCGCCACTAAAGGCCAGTAATACTTTTTGCTTCTCCATAATGCTAATGATCAGGTATGATTGATTTTTACTTTAATACCGGAGGCTTGAGCCTCTCCGTTCACTCGCTTCCTCTCTGCCGGATCCATGATCATGGCCGTGCAAAGGCAGTCTTCTCGCTTTGTTCTCACCAGGATATCATAGTAAGGACAGGTTTCACACCCTTTCCAGAACTGGTCATCATCTGTAAGTTCGGAGAAGGTAACCGGTTTATAACCCAGCCCGTTGTTGATTTTCATCACCGCCAGACTGGTGGTCAGGCCAAAAAGCCGGGCCCCCGGGAAAAGCAGCGCCGATAGTTCAAGCGCCCGCTTCTTGATCTCACGGGCCAGCCCGACCCCCCTGAACTCAGAGGAGACAATCAGTCCACTGTTAGCCACATATTTATTGTGACCCCACGATTCAATGTAGCAGAAACCTGCCCACTTGCCATCACCGTTCAGGGCAATCACAGCTTTTCCCTCCTCAATTCTCTTTAATATGTATGCTCTGCTTCTGACCGCAATCCCGGTCCCCTTCTGAAGGGATGCCTGATATAACGCGTTCTCGATTTCAGGCACATAATCGAGGTGTGCCTCCGACGCTATGGTGATCTCTATATCCTGTACCATTATTCGCTATTTTTTGCCAGACCCGGTATCCTTAGTTTTAATAGATTCGCCAGATCGGACTGTGATACTCCATCACGTGGAATCAGCAAGATGGTATCATCCCCGGCTATGGTTCCGGCTATTTCGTAAGCATCCAGATTGTCGAGGGTATATGCAATACTGCTGGCATGACCCGGCAGGGTTTTCAGGATGGCCATTCCCTGGGAAAAATCAAGTGAAATCAAGCCAGTGAGTCCCTGACCCGACAGCTCTGCTTCCTCCACTACCTTCTCCTTATCGGGCAGGATATATACATACCCTGTCTGATTGTCAGGCATCTTGGCCACCTTCAGATACTTCAGGTCCCTGGAGAGTGTAGCCTGGGTCATTTCATATCCCTGCTTCTCCAGGATCTTTAATAACTCTTCCTGACTGGAAATATTCCGGTTGCCGATTAGCCGGCGGATCTCCATTAAACGCTCATTCCTGTTTTTCATGTCAGTTCATGCATATTTATACATTTAAAATGCAAATTTATACATTTATTCCAAACATATGCCATTCTCTCGGCTTTTTTTTATATTTTTACCTCCCGCAAAAAACAGTCAATTAGCCAATTCCCATGAAAGAGTCAATCAATAAAGTGGTTATCCTTGGATCAGGAGCATTGAAAATCGGAGAAGCCGGTGAATTCGATTATTCAGGATCCCAGGCCCTGAAGGCTTTGCGGGAAGAGGGTGTGTTTACAGTGCTTATAAATCCCAATATTGCTACGGTACAAACCTCCGAAGATGTGGCCAATAAAATCTATTTCCTGCCGATCACACCCTACTTTGTTGAGAAGGTCATCGAAAAAGAGAAGCCTGATGGCATTTTACTGGCTTTTGGCGGACAGACCGCGTTAAACTGCGGCGTAGCGCTCTACAAAGATGGAACTCTGGAAAAATACAATGTAAAGGTGCTGGGGACACCTGTTCAGGCAATCATAGATACCGAAGACCGGGAACTTTTCGTGAAAAAACTGTATGAAATCAATGTCAAGACAGCCCGAAGTATTGCAGTCACTTCGGAAGAGGATGCCTATAAAGCAGCCGAAGATCTTGGCTATCCCATTATCATTCGTGCTGCCTATACCCTGGGCGGACAGGGAAGTGGGTTCTGTTACGACAAGAGTGACCTCCATAAGCTGGCCAGGAAAGCCTTCTCATACTCCCCCCAGATCCTGGTGGAGGAGTCGCTGAAAGGTTGGAAAGAGGTGGAATACGAGGTGGTTCGTGACCGCTTCGACAACTGCATCACGGTCTGTAATATGGAGAATTTTGACCCCTTGGGGATCCATACCGGTGAGAGTATTGTTGTAGCGCCTTCACAGACTCTGACCAACAGTGAATACCATAAATTAAGGGAGCTCTCCATTGATATTATCAGGCACATCGGGGTCATTGGTGAGTGTAATGTTCAATACGCCCTCGATCCCCATTCGGAGGATTACAGGGTAATCGAAGTAAATGCACGTCTTTCCCGCTCCTCTGCCCTGGCCAGTAAGGCCACCGGCTACCCACTGGCATTTGTGGCAGCCAAACTTGGATTGGGTTTCGGACTACATCAACTGAGGAACTCCATTACTAAAACCACTTCAGCCTTCTTCGAACCTGCACTGGATTACATTGTCTGTAAGATTCCACGCTGGGATCTCAATAAGTTCCAGGGGGTCTCCAAATTGATCGATTCAAGTATGAAATCGGTAGGTGAGGTGATGGCCATCGGACGCACCTTTGAGGAGTCAATCCAGAAAGGAATCCGGATGATCGGGCAGGGCATGCACGGATTTGTGGGCAATCATGAGATGGAGATTGAAGACATAGACAATGAACTCTCTCAGCCCACCGATATGCGGATCCTGGTGATTGAAAAAGCTTTTAGTGAGGGATACTCCATCAACAAGATCCATGATCTGACAAAGATTGACAAATGGTTCCTGGTAAAGCTTAAGAATATCTATGATCTGAAGGAGGAGCTGGAGACGGTTCCGGCACTGGAACAGCTGGCAGATGAACTGCTGCTTCGCTCTAAAAAGGCAGGATTTAGTGATTTCCAGGTAGCACGCCTGGTTATGAAGGGAGATGTATCGGCCGATCTACTGGTCGTTCGTGAACACCGAAAGAAGCGAAACATCCTCCCAAGGGTGAAGCAGATCGATACGCTGGCAGCAGAATATCCCGCCCAGACCAACTACCTCTACCTGACCTACAGCGGAAGTGAACACGATATCGATTTTATGACCGACCAGCGTTCGGTGGTAGTGTTGGGGTCAGGAGCCTACCGTATCGGCTCCAGTGTTGAATTTGACTGGTGCAGCGTAAATGCACTGAAAACAGTGAACGATGAGGGATATCGTTCCATCATGATTAACTATAACCCGGAGACTGTATCGACCGACTACGATGTTTGTGACCGTCTATATTTCGATGAACTCTCCTTTGAACGGGTGATGGATATCTATGACCTGGAGCTACCCAAGGGGGTTATTGTCTCCGTGGGCGGACAGATCCCCAATAACCTGGCCATGCGTCTGCATCAACAAAAAGTCCATATCCTGGGTACCTCTCCTGAGAACATCGATCGTGCCGAAAACAGGCACAAGTTCTCCATGATGCTTGATGAACTGGGCATTGATCAGCCACGCTGGAAGGAGCTCAGCAATATGGATGAGATCTTCTCCTTTGTTGATGAGGTGGGTTTCCCACTCCTGGTTAGGCCCTCCTATGTGCTTTCCGGTGCGGCCATGAATGTGGTTTCGAACCGCGAGGAGCTTGAGGGTTTCCTGACCCTGGCTGCCAAGGTATCCAAACAGTACCCGGTGGTGGTCTCCGAATTTATCGTACAGGCCAAAGAGATTGAGATTGATGCCGTGGCTCGTGAAGGAGAACTCTTCTCCTATGCCATCTCAGAGCACGTAGAGTTTGCAGGTGTTCACTCGGGTGATGCTACCATAATTTTCCCGCCTCAAAAGATCTATTTTGAGACGGTAAGAAGGATCAAAAAGATTGCCAGACAACTGGCCGAGGCCCTGGAAATTTCGGGACCGTTTAATATGCAGTTCCTGGCCAAGGACAATGATATTAAGGTGATCGAATGCAACCTCAGAGCTTCACGAAGCATGCCCTTTGTCTCCAAGGTTTTAAAAACAAACCTGATCGATCAGTCCACCAAGATCATGCTGAAGGTCCCCGTAGAGAAACCGCATAAATCGATCTTTGACCTGGACTATATTGGCTGCAAGGCGCCTCAATTCTCATTCTCCAGGCTGCAAAAGGCAGACCCGGTGCTGGGGGTGGATATGTCCTCCACTGGCGAGGTGGGATGCATAGGCGACAACTATTATGAAGCGATCCTGAAAGCAATGATGTCGGTGGGATATACCATTCCTGAAAAGAACATCCTGCTCTCCACTGGAGACATGCGTTCCAAAGTGGAACTGGTTAATTCATGCAAAATGCTCATCGAGAGAGGATATAATCTATTCGCCACCCATGGCACCCATGAATTTCTGAAACTGAATGGTATTGACTCCATCGACCTGGCCTGGCCCGATGAGGATTTGAAACCCAACGTGCTGGATTACCTGGAAGCAAAGAAAATCGACCTGGTGGTCAACATCCCCAAGGACCTTTCATCACATGAGCTCTCAAACGACTACAGCATCCGGCGCGGGGCAGTGGATTTCAATATTCCGTTGCTGACCAATGCCCGCCTGGCATCGGCCTTTATTTATGCTATTTGTAAAATGGAGTTGGATGATATCTCCATAAAGAGCTGGGACGAGTATTAGGCACGAAGGGATATATGGCTCGTCGCTTATAAGTAAAGAAGGGGAGGAAAAAAAGATACCGGTCCTAACGGGAAATAACTATTCGGTGTACACTCTCCGAACCTCCTGTTCTAACCTTCACCAGGTAAATTCCCGGTTCCAGATGGGACACATCCATTGAAATAACCTGTCCGGGTTCAACATAGATCCCGGAGCTTAATCTCTCCAATTGGCCCATGATATTGACAACCTGAATATCTGTCTCTTCGCCTGTACCCTTCTCCAATCTTATATTGATAAAGCTGGAAGCGGGATTTGGATAAACTGTGACCTGTCGGTCTTCAGGAACCACAACACTGTTAGATTGATTTGAATAACCTGGAGTTGGAGTCTGATCTGCCCACAAGAGCCCTCCATCAGTAAGCCTGGAATAAGAGCTTCCCGGAGAGAGGTTTCCAAATAACACATAATCAAGCCTTACTGTATCCAAACCAACCAGTTGTACCAGGCTCAGTTCCTTACCATTGGCACTGATCCGGAAGTCCAGGTGCAGAACCCCCTGATCTGGAGTGCCATCGGCAAAAAGCACTTTATAGCCCCCGGCTTGAATATGAGTACTGTCAGGTTCATTTTGTCTGACACGCATCAATGTTGGATCATCCAGATCATCCGTCAGGAAAAGTCCGCCAAAGTTAACTTTACTATCACTGCCGTTATAAAGTTCAATCCAATCATCATATTCTCCAAACTCATCCATATACTCATTTTGCTCTGCTCCGGACAGCTCATTCATATAGAGATCTGTAATCCTGGATGGTATATTTGTATATCCCGGCGTTCCATACCTCTTGTAGCCCGTTCTCCAGTTTTTGCCCTCTTCCATAGACAAAGAGGTATCGATTAGCGCCACAGATAGTCGGATCTTGTCGTTGGAATCCGGCCAGTTCAAATCTTCATCATACACAATTGATTTCACTGGGGTATACCCGTTGTTAAACAACGAAATAATATCCCTGGAACTGCCCAATGTGAAATCAAAATTCCCGATTAATGCCTGACCTGAATCGAAAAATGATCTGAAATTGTTGGTATCCTTGCATACAACAAGATAACTTTCACCCTCTATTCTGGTTTCCTCCGGAATCCTGAAGTAATTACTGCTACCATCCTTTATAAACCATCCGGAAATATCAATGCCGGCTGCACCTTTGTTATAGATCTCTATCCAATCCAGGGGATCCGATTCTGAATCATGGCTGTAGTACTCATTGATAATCAAATCTTCATCAATAACTGGCCAGTTCGTCACAAAATATGCACCCATGTCGGCCCGTGAACCATCGCTGTCCAGAGGAGAATCGGGGCTCCCTCCATCGATACAGGGAGATGAAGAGCGCAATTGGAAATTGAACTGGTGAGGCGAAGTTAACTCCGGATCGTCATACAGGTTCCCGGTTCCGGTTAAAACATCGGTATTGGATACTGAATAGTCCACCACTATTTCTCCATCATCTCTTTTTACAATGGAGGAAAATCTAGAATCTGCTAAGATGGTATTTAATACCCTGACCGAACCCGCACCACTACCCAGGTTTTTCTCATAGCATGATATGCTGATGAAGTTGTTGACCAGGGTGTTATTGCTCACCTCTGCAAATGATCCAAAATCTTTAACTGCCAAAGCGTTATAGCAATTGTAAATGACATTTTTATATACCTTCATACTTGAGGCCTGACCAATGGAAATCCCCTTATCACTACAATTGGTAATCAGGTTTTCATAAATCTCTACATTTTGAGTTCCTTCGCCGATATCAATTCCATCGCTGTTTTTTCCAATCAGGTTATGAATTTCGTTATACCTGATGATCCCCACTTTCACATCATCATAATCAATGGCATCAGTATCATCCATCCTGTTATCCATAAATACTGAATACTCTACAACAGCTGTATCGGCATGCTTAATATTGATCAGATCACAGGTACCGTCTGACTGAAAACGTCCATTTTTCACCTCAATGTTCCCATACTGGAAGAATATTGGATTGACGGGTACATTTTCAATGACGACGCTGTTGAGCTTAAGGTCTGCATGATAGGCTGAAATGGCCCCGGTATAGATTTCCGGATCACCTCCCGTAGTTGCATTTTCAAGTATCAGATGGTTGAACTCTGACACTCCGGTGGAATGATTTAAACAGATTGCACCCCATGCCTCATCGTAAGCATCAATCACCACGGGATTATCTTCACTACCATCCATCGTGAGGATCCCATAAACAAAAATATTGCATCCGTCAGGCATCAGGATCCGGACACCCTCTTCCAGAGTAACATGAATGTTGGCCGGAATAATTAAATCCCCTCTGGCCACATAGGGTGATGAAGCATCCGACAATACTGTATCCTTCTGGAATACTTCCCCTAGAATGTTTATATTAACGGGGCTGAAAACTGCAGTTATACTTGTATCTGAACCAGGCACAAAAGTGATTGAAGGATCTGATATATCAGAGGCATTGATCCACTCAACAAATTCATAACCATTATCCGGAACGGCCATTAACTGAAGAGGGATATCTTTAAAGAACAGTCCTGTTTGTGAATCGTTACAATATGCAAAATCATTAATAAAAACAGTCCCCCCGTCTGACTCAATCTCAACAGTTACTGTATCATTCAATTGGAAAAAATTCATCATATTCTTCCTGGCAAAATGAGGTCTTCTCATGGCAAAATCATATAGTACATCACAGTTATTCTGCCACTCTTCCATGGTAGGTATGCCATACGCCTGATGGCCCCATTTAGCTATATGCCGGCCAATTTCAGGTTCAATCTGTGCTTTCAGACTGTCAGTCAATTGAAGCGCTCTGCCGGTATGAAACACGGTATTAAGTAAAGCACTGAAACGCTGGAGGTAATAGTTCCTCATATTTCCATTCTCCATGATCTTTCGGAAAATAACTGTAACCCACGGCCTGTTATGATAGTATGGTTCTTCCAGCGTATACAAATAGTCATACATGTTTGTCTCGACCGGGAAGCGAAATCCATATCCGTAATCCACATCAAAAATGATCCATCTCCATTTACCTTCAGCGGACCTTGGACGCCAGATTTTACAGTTTTTATCAGGCCAGTCTGCATTCGCACAATAGATCTCAAACATGTAATAATCCAAATAATTCTTAACATCCATCAGAGTTTCGAGCTCATCCATATTCTCCTGGAGGGAGAGGTCAGCGTTCTCAATAAAGTCAATCATTGCATTGTAGTGCGCTGCATCTCCACTCAACACTTCAACAGGCGGATCAGTTTGATACTCCAACAGATCAATACTGTCTTTATCAATACCACTGTTGTTCTCAATATAAAACTCGTTCTGCTTTTCCCGCATATTTAACAATGCAAGGTAACTCCCGTTCTTAAAGACAACCACAGGTTTATAGGCCTGGTAATCCAGATTAAG
>DAOWNM010000162.1 GCA_030642565.1 Bacteroidota bacterium
AATGCTTCAACACATGTGCTGAGCGCTACTCCCGGAGAGGAAGATGTAGGTGATCAACATGTTACCATAAGGGTTTCTGACGGATCACTCTTTGCGGATCAGACCTTCGTCATTACAGTTGGTTACGGAAATCATGCCCCGACCTTCACCTCCGACCCGGCAACTTCAGTTTTGATAGGTGAATCATATGTATATACTATAACAGCGCAGGATATCGATGGTGATGCTCTGACCTATTCTGCTCCTGTATTACCTGACTGGTTAACGTTCTATCCTGCAACACATGTGGTAAGTGGGGTTCCTCACAGTGATGATTTAGGTCGTCACAATGTTACCGTAAGGGTATCTGATGGAACTGTATCGGCCGACCAGTCTTTTCCAATAACAGTCGAAAATGAAAACGTCGTACCAACATTTACATCCACACCGGTGACATCAGTCCTGGAGGGAGAATTATATGTATATTATGTTGCAGCTGAGGATGTGGATGGTGATGCCCTTACCTTTTATGCTCCTCTGTTGCCTAAGTGGTTATCTTTCGATATCACTACACATGTTCTACACGGCACCCCCGACCATGGAGATGCAGGTGATCACAATGTGACTCTAATGGTTTCGGATGGGAAAGGAACAGTGAATCAGG
Organism: Bacteroidota bacterium; assembly: GCA_030642565.1. Classification (GTDB taxonomy): domain Bacteria; phylum Bacteroidota; class Bacteroidia; order Bacteroidales. Next base: position 644 of record DAOWNM010000162.1, read on the forward strand.
ACTTTACCATTACTGTCGATGTTGAGTCCGGAGTTGGAGTAGTTGATATACATTCGCCCGATTTCATGGTTGTATATCCGAATCCTACCGATGGCAGATTCTTTATTGAAATGGCTGCAGAATTTGAGGAAGAGGTGACACTGGAGATTATCGATGCGGCAGGAAAAATTCTGTTACAGCAAATTTTTCCTTCACACCTTCTGATTCAAGAAGAGTTCGATCTGAGCAATCGGCCCGCTGGTATCTACTTCATCAGAGTTTATTATGGTTCAGGCCAGACTATTGGGAAATTGATCATCCTTTAACTTCCCCGGCTTCATCTGCCAAAATGTCAATTACACTGTATTGGCTCAATATTTGACCTATCAGGATCAAATTATTGAATCGTACTAGCGTTAATAAAAATGGCAAAGAAGTTGGAAAAAGCTGAAAAACAGCAGGATAAAAAGATAAAGGTTGAGGAAACCGTGAAGAAGGAGCAGGCTCAGAAGGAGGTTGCACAGGAAGAAACAGCTGACGAGGCAGAATCAGAAGAGAAAGAGGAGCCCAAAAAAGAGCCCACAGCAGAAGAAAAACTGGCAGAATTGCAGGATCGTTACCTGAGACTGTCAGCCGAGTATGATAACTTCCGGAAAAGGACCCTGAAAGAGAAGATCTACCTGCAGAAGAGCGCCAATGAAAATCTGCTGGAGGCGATACTACCTGTTGCGGATGATTTTGACCGGGCCATGCAATCGGTAGATGAGGCCATAGACATTGAGGCTGTCAAAGAGGGAATGAAGCTGATCTCCGGCAAGTTCCATGGATTCCTTAACCAACAGGGTGTCAAAGAGATTGAAGCATTCAATAAGGAATTCGACACAGATCTGCACGAAGCGATTACCAAGATTCCTGCTCCATCTAAAAAGCTAAAGGGCAAGGTGGTGGATGTGGTTCAAAAAGGATATTTTCTGAACGATAAGGTCCTGAGATTTTCAAAAGTGGTTATAGGGGAATAAGATGGGGAAAAGAGATTATTACGAAATACTCGGCGTATCTAAAAGTGCTGCCCAGGACGAGATCAAGAAAGCGTACCGGAAGCAGGCACTTCAGTACCATCCCGATAAGAATCCAGGCGATAAGAAGGCCGAAGAGAAGTTCAAGGAGGCAGCCGAAGCCTATGAGATTCTTTCCGATGCCCAGAAACGTCAGAAGTACGACCAGTTTGGCCACGCTGCCTTCCAAAACGGGGGAGCCGGTGGCTTTCACAGCGGCGGAATGACCATGGAGGATATCTTCTCCCAGTTCGGAGACATCTTTGGAGGATTTGGAGGATTTGGAGGATTTAGCGGATTTAGCGGAGGCTCCAGAAGAGGTGGTGTTCCAAAAGGATCCAACCTGCGTGTAAAGGTCACTCTGAACCTGGAGGAGGTGGCCAATGGCGTGGAGAAGAAGATCAAAGTGAAAAAATATGTCTCCTGCGATGCCTGTGAGGGATCGGGAGCCAAACACGGTACCGCTAAAAACACCTGTCCCACCTGTCACGGCCACGGCCAGGTCACCCGTGTTACTCATACATTCCTGGGGCAGATGCAAACTGCATCCACCTGTCCCACCTGTCACGGCGAAGGAACCACCATCAGTCAGAAGTGCGAATCGTGCTATGGCGAAGGAATCGTGAAAAAAGAGGAGGTGATCAAGATCAATATCCCTGCAGGGGTGGCAGAAGGAATGCAGATAAAAATGAGCGGAAAAGGCAATGCTGCCCGCCGGGGCGGTGTCAATGGCGATCTGCTGGTCATTATCCATGAGAAGCAACATCCGGAACTGACCAGGGATGGAAGCGATCTGCTCTACAATCTTTACCTGAGCATACCACAGGCAACCCTGGGTGCCACCGTGGAGATTCCCACGGTGGAGGGACGGGCCAAGATCAAGATCGAGGCAGGGACCCAGCCAGGACGAGTACTGCGACTCAGGGGAAAAGGTATGCCCGAGGTCAATGGTTACGGAAAGGGCGATCTGTTGGTACAGATCAATGTATGGATCCCAAAATCGCTGGACAAAGAGGAGCGAAAGGTATTTGAAAAGATGGAACAATCGGATACCTTTACCCCCCGACCCGACAGATCAGAACACGGTTTCTTTAACCGGATGAAAAATTTCTTTGAATGAACCGAGCCAGCGAGCTCAGCGGAGCTAATCTTATTACTGCCAGTGAAATTGTAAAGGACTTTAGCGGACACAGGGCACTGAACCATGTGTCGATGGAGGTCCCTGAAGGCAGCATCTATGGCTTGCTGGGACCAAATGGTGCCGGGAAAACCACACTGCTCCGCATTATCAACCAGATCACAGCACCCGACCAGGGCTCCATCCTGTTCAAAGGAGTTCCCATCGGTCAGGAACACCGGCATATGATCGGTTACCTGCCTGAAGAGCGGGGACTCTACAAGAAGATGAAGGTTGGAGAACAGGCACTCTACCTGGCACAGCTGAAGGGACTCTCCAGGCAGGAGGCCATGAAGAGGCTGAAAATGTGGTTCCGGAAATTTGAGATTGAAGCGTGGTGGGACAAAAAGGTGGAGGAGCTCTCCAAGGGAATGGCACAGAAGGTGCAATTTATCATCACTGTACTGCACGAACCAAGGCTCCTGATTTTCGATGAACCCTTCAGCGGATTCGACCCCATCAATGTGAATCTGTTGAAGCAGGAGATTCTTCAGATGAAAGAGCAGGGAGCCACCATCATCTTCTCCACCCACAATATGGCATCTGTTGAGGAGCTTTGCGATCATATTACCCTGGTCAATGAGTCGAAAACAGTACTACAGGGAGAGATTTCAGAGATCAGAGAGAGATACCGGGCCAATAAGTACCTGGTCACGTTTTCAGGCAGTGAAGAGAGACTGGCCAGCGGTCTGGACCCCCGGTTTGAACTGGTTAGAGTGGAGGAGAATGGCATGGGCCGGAAGGCCACCATCCGGATTAAAAAAGAGGAGGAGGGATCGGGCGATCTGATCAGGAACCTGTTGGAGATCACAGAGATTAAAGCCTTCCTCGAGATATTGCCGGGCATGAACGATATATTTATCCAGGTGGTCAATGAGACTATTCAAAAGAAGGGCTCCTGATCGTGAATAAAATTAGTTTGATCATTCAGAGGGAGTACCTTACCCGCATCAGGAAGAAGTCCTTTATCATCATGTCGGTACTGGGGCCCCTGATCTTTGCAGCTTATATTTTGATCCCCATATACTTTGCCACCATGGAGGACAAGGAGGAGAAGATCATGGTGGTGATCGACGACTCTAAACTTTTTACCGAACAGGGAGCGGATGGTCCCGTTTGTGTCATCCCGGAAACCGAAACCCTGAAATTCCAGGTGATAGAGGGTGTCCCCATCGCAACATTCAGGGAGACTTTTGAGGAGTCGGGCTACTATGGTTTGCTCTTTATCCCCTCCAATATACTGGCTTCGGAATCATCATTGATCTACTCCACAAAGCAGACCTCCGTTGAGATTTCGGAGTACCTGAAGCGCTCCATGGAGAGCGAGATTGAACATCTGAAACTGGCACAGCATGAGATCGAGGAGATCGAAAAGATACTGGCTGAGGTGGAGACCAGCATCAACGTTAGAAATATCAAGTGGACAAAGGATGGTAAGAGCAAGGAGAGTAATACCGGTGTTGTGATGGGTGTTGGGTACCTGGGGGGAATGATGATTTTTTTCTTTATTTTCTTCTTTGGCTCTCAGGTGATGCGCGGGGTGATCGAAGAGAAGGTGAGCCGCATCATTGAAGTGATTGTCAGCTCTGTAAAACCGTTCCAGCTGATGATGGGCAAGATTATCGGGGTGGGACTTACCGGTCTGACACAGTTTTTGATCTGGATGATCTTATCTGTCATGCTGATTACCGGACTGAAAGCAGCCTTCTTCCCGGAACTGAGCCAGACCCCTACCGAACAGGTGGTATCATCCGACCTCTTTGAGCAGGGAGCCTCCGGAGAGGATCGGGTAAACCGGACGGAAGAAGCCGTGGCGAGTGATGATATGGAAACGGCACAGGAGATTTTTGCCTCATTGAAGTCAATCAATGCAGGGGTGATGATCGGTTCGTTCCTCTTCTACTTTATTTTCGGATACCTGCTCTATGCCTCCATGTTTGCGGTAATCGGATCGGCAGTGGATAATGAGACAGATACACAGCAACTGATCTTCCCTGTCATCCTTCCACTGATCCTTGGTATCTATGTGATGATCAGCGCCATCAATAACCCGGATAATGCGCTATCGTTCTGGTTCAGCATCATCCCGTTTACATCACCGGTTGTAATGATGGTACGGATCCCCTTCGGGGTACCCTGGTGGCAACTGGCCCTCTCTGGCTCCCTTCTGATAGGTACATTCCTGGGTATGACATGGGTGGCAGGAAAGGTTTACCGAACCGGAATCCTGATGTATGGTAAGAAGAACAGCTATAAAGAGATTTGGAAATGGCTAAGGTATAGCTCATGATTACAGCGATTCTTGATTTCGGCACCAACACTTTTAACCTCCTGATTGCTGAACGGAAGGAGCGCAGTTTCAATATCCTGCACAGCAGCAAGCAGCCTGTAAAGCTGGGAAAGGGAGGTATCCAGGCGAATCGTATTACTCCGGATGCATTTGAACGGGGGTTCGTAGCCATTCAGAACCACATGGAGACCATTGCTCTTTATGATGTGGACGAAATCCGCGCCTTTGCTACCTCGGCCATCAGAAACGCTGCCAACGGAGAGAAGTTTACCGAAGAGGTCTACCGGAAGTTCGGCTTCAGGGTCAGAGTGATCACCGGTGAACGGGAGGCGGAACTGATCTACAAAGGGGTATGCCAGGCTGTCTCCCTGAACGAAAACTACGTCATGATTCTCGATATCGGGGGAGGAAGCATCGAGTTTATCATCTGCAACATAAAGGGGATTGTATGGAAACACAGTTTCGAACTGGGGATGGCCAGACTGATGGAACTGTTCACCCTTTCTGATCCCATTGCCACTGAGGAGATACGGGCCCTGGAATCCTATTTCATGGAGGAGCTGGTTCCACTGCTGGAGGTGGTAAAAAAGGTAAAACCACACACGCTGATTGGGGCCTCGGGATCTTTTGATACGTTTCATGCACTGATCCTCCACCGCATGGGGATGAAGAGGGACCGGTTCCACGGAAGGGAGATCTCCCTGAAAGAGTACAGAAAGATTCACCGTCTGCTGCTACGTTCCACCGCCGAGCAACGCAGGAGCATGCCCGGTATGGAACCCGTACGGGTGGAGATGATTGTGGCCGCCACGATTTTTGTTAGTTTTGTGCTACGTGCCTGCCAAATCAGACACCTTCATCACTCAGAATTTGCATTGAAAGAGGGTGTCATCTCCGAACTGGTGGGTATCTGAATCCTGCGAGCGCATTGGCTTCCGCCGAGCTCGTAAAAACTTGGTTCCTCGCCGCTTGCGGTGAGGCGCTTCAATCGAAACATTTGATTATGGAAAATATCCTGGTTATAGACGACGAAAGAAGTATCCGCAATACCCTGAAAGAGATTCTTGAATATGAAAAATTTAAGGTGGAGGTGGCCGAACATGGCGCCGAGGGACTGGACAAATACAGAAAGGGGAGCTACGACATAGTGCTGTGCGATATCAAGATGCCCGAAATGGACGGACTGGAAGTGCTGGCGAAGATTTTCGAGGAGGAGGGAGACGCCCAGGTGATCATGATCTCGGGCCATGGAAGCATCGA
>DAOWNM010000300.1 GCA_030642565.1 Bacteroidota bacterium
AATCCCTGGTCGAGCCACGATTTACACTGTCCGTAAACATTGGCCTTCCACTCCTTGTGCTCTTTAAGGATCCACTCCTGGAGCCAGGGTTCATACTGATCCAGTGGCAGGTACCAGTGCTTGGTCTCTTTCAGAATGGGCTGATTTCCACTGATGGTCGACAGAGGATTTACCAGATCGGATGGACTCAGCGATGTGCCGCACTGTTCGCACTGGTCCCCATAGGCAGCCGGATTCCCGCAATGGGGACAGGTACCTGTGATGTAGCGGTCGGCCAGGAAAGTGGATGCCTCTTCATCGTAATACTGCTCCGAGGTCTTCTCAATAAATACTCCTTTTTTGTGCAGTGTTAAAAAGAATTCAGATGCGGTTTCATGATGTACCTGATTGGAGGTACGGGAGTAGATATCGAAAGAGATCCCAAAATCCTCAAATGCTTTTTTATTGATCCCGTGATACCGGTCCACCACCTCCTGGGGGGAGCTTCCCTCATTGCGTGCTTTCAGAGTGATAGGCACACCATGTTCGTCAGATCCACAGATGGAGATAACATCGCGATCGCGCTGGCGCAGGTACCGGACATAGATGTCGGAAGGGACATATACTCCTGCCAGGTGACCCAGGTGAAGGGGGCCGTTGGCATAGGGCAGGGCCGATGTTATCAGGTATCTTTTGTATGCTTTAGCCGTCATTATGAGTTTTTTTGGGAACGCACAAAGATAGTGATAAAATGGTGCTGATTTTTCTTCTTCCTGCACATAAACAGTAAAGATTCTTTTGATGAACCAATGTAAAACCGGCAGGAATGCTGAAAAAGTTGCTGCCGGGTACCTGAAGGCCCGTGGGTACCGAATCTGGAAAACCAACTGGAGATGGGGCAAAAGGGAGCTGGACCTGGTCACCCTTCACCACAATGAACTGGTGATTGTTGAGGTGAAGTCCCGTGTGGGAAATGCAGTCAACGATCCTTCGGTAGTGGTGGACCGTTTGAAAGAGCGGAACATCATCCTGGCAGCTGATGCATTTATCAGGCTTCATGGTTGCAGTCGTCCCACCCGTTTTGATGTAATTGCCGTGATCTATAGTGAAAGCGGTATGGAGATCGAGCATATGGAGAATGCCTTCTATCCCGGAGTGGAATAGACTGATATTACCGGAGGTTAATCATTGACCAGGTGAATCATGAAGTTGCCTTTTGATAGCTCGCTTTTGCATAAAATCTTCACGAAATACCCGCTGCAGTGCTCTCAGGAGTTCATCTGCATGTACTTTTGAGAAGACAATGGGTGGCTTGATCTTTATCACATTCATATCTTTCCCATCGGTGCTCATCAGGATCCCCAGCTCCTTCATCCTGTTGGCCAGGTAGGCGGCCTTCTCCGTTTGGGGATTAAGATCTCTGTCGGTTAGTTCTATCCCCAGGAAGAGGCCCTCTCCCCGTACGTCGCCGATTACCGGAAACTCCTTTTGCATCTTTCTCAGTTCAGCTTTCAGGTAGTTCCCGGTTTTCAGGGCATTCTCCTGCAGCTTCTCCTCCCTGATTACCCGTAATACCTCTGTTCCAATGGCACAGGAGACCGGGTTGCCTCCAAAGGTGTTAAAATATTCCATACCATTGGCAAAAGCATCGGCCACCATCCGGGTGCACACCACTGCAGCCAACGGGTGACCATTGCCAATGGGTTTGCCTATGGTGACAATATCGGGGATTACCCCGTGGAGCTGGAATCCCCAGAAATGTTTCCCCACGCGTCCACAACCAACCTGTACCTCATCGGCAATGCATACTCCCCCGGCTTTCCGGACCGATGCATAGGCTATCTCCAGGAATCGCTCCGGAAGTTCAACCTGGCCACCACAGCTGATAATGCTTTCGCAGATAAAACCGGCAGGCGTCCTGCCCAGGGCCAGGATATGCTCCACCTCTTTCTGAACATAGGCTGCATAGAGCGGTCCGCTCTTCTTGCCACGGTGAATGCCCCTGAATTGATCAGGGAGGGGGACGATATGGGTATGTTCAGGGGCACCCGAACCACCCTTCCCGTCGAATTTATAGGAGCTGATACTAACGCACCCGGTGGTGTTGCCGTGGTACCCCACCTCTACGGCAATCATATCTTTCTGTCCTGTGCAGGCCTGTGTCATACGCAGGGCCAGCTCATTGGCCTCGCTGCCAGAGTTTACCAGGTGAACCACCGACAGCTCTTCAGGGAAGGTGCGAAGCAGCTCTTTGGCAAATGCATTGATATTATCGTGGAGGTATCGTGTATTGGTGTTGAGCAGAGCCATCTGTTGCTGTCCCGCCCGGACTACCCTGGGATGCTCATGTCCCACGTGGGCCACGTTGTTAACCGTATCGAGGAATCTCCTTCCCAGGTAATCGATCAGGTATGCGCCATCGCCACGAACCATTTTCAGCGGTTCTTCATAAGAGAGGTTGAAGCTTTTGCCCAGATGTTTCCGTCTGTAGAAGATGGTTTCTGATAGCTCTTCGATCGGTTCTGAAATCAGTCCTGGTTGACAGAACAGCAGATTGGGATCGGGACAAATGCTCTTCCAGATAGCCACCTCGTTGGGATAGGCCACCCCAGGAAAATCATTATGGTAATTGAGCAGGGAGAGCATTAACTGGAAATGAAGGTGCGGGGGCCAGTTTCCATTTTCCGGTGGGTGCCCGATTACTCCAAGAAAATCTCCTTTGGCGATTTTCTCTCCGACCGCTCTTTTGGTAACACTTTCCACGGATAGATGACCATGCAGGGTATAAAATAAGAGACTCTTTGCCTGGTGCTTCAGGATGATCAGTCCACCGTACTCCTTGTCGCCGGCATCATTCACAACGGTGACAATTTCCCCGTCGAAAAGTGCGTGAACAGGAGTGCTTGCCGGAACCCAGAAATCGATCCCCAGGTGTATGGTCCGGCTCTCCTTTCCGTTGTTGCCCATCCTGTCATAGGCTTCAGAGTTGTAGAGGGCCCTGGCCTCCAGGTAGCCACCCGCAATGATTTGATCAGGCACCTTCCACTGAAGACGCGCAATTTTGTACAGAAACAGATCCAGGTCTACAGCCTCTTCCCGGTCCCCAATCCATGAACCGGAAACACTCAGATCCAGGGGATGAATCTGCTCCTTTGCAATGGAGGGAAAGAGCGATGAGAGTGAAACAGGATGTTCATAGGCCCAATTTTTGAAGGTTTTCTCATGGGGGTGGGCCGAAAACTGACAGGCGTGTCTGAAGCTGTAGTGGGCAAAATCTTTACTCACCCCTCTCCATCGTTTCAACACCTCCCAGGCAGGCGCTTCGCTGATCAGGAGGTATTTGTTGTCCGGCTCTTTCTGGCGATTGATGGCCGATTTGGTAACGCTGATTGCCAGGCG
>DAOWNM010000003.1 GCA_030642565.1 Bacteroidota bacterium
AACCGGTTGTTAGTTAGTTGAATCCGTTATTGCCGGGTGATTTAGTTCACCTTAAGAAAGCTTGAGCCGTATGCGGTGAAAGTCGCACGTACGGTTCTTAGGAGAGGGAGTGCCAGCAATGGCGCTCTCTTATCCGACCTCGGCCAGCGCTAACAGGCCTTCCCGCTGCCTACGCTTTGGATCATGCAGAGCCAGCGTGCAGGCTTTTCTGAAAAAAATTGTATTTTTAGTAAAACTGCTGGAGTACTTAATATTGGAAAGCAAATAGAATACTGGATCAATTCGGCAAAATCAGATCTTGATACTGCTGAACTGTTAATCCGGGAATCCAGGTACATACATGGATTATTCTTTTGCCATTTAGCCATTGAGAAAGCTTTTAAGGCGCACGTTGTTAAGATAAGCGGTCAAATTCCTCCCAAAACGCACAATCTGGTTTATTTGCTTGATTTAACACGTATGGACATTGGTAGAAATGATGAGGATTTCCTGGGAATTCTCATGAAGTATCAACTGGAAGGCCGATATCCTGATTATAACCCTGTAATACCTACTGAGGAAAAAGCCAATGTGTACCTGAATAAGACTAAGGAGATATTGATATGGATAGAAAGGAAACTCTAAGTAAAGTCTCAGAGTATATCAAGTTATTGAATGAGTCCGGCTTACTAATAGATAAAGCTTATCTTTTTGGCAGTGCGGCTCGGAATGAGCAGCATGAAGGAAGCGATATTGATGTCATGTTAGTATCTAAAAGGTTTGATGACAGTACGGATGACATTGCTTTCGGGTTGATCTGGAGATTAACTCGTAAAGTCGATAGCCGGATTGAACCATATGCTGTAGGTCTTTCCAGATTCGATAATGACGATGTTTCACCCCTTCTTCAAATTGTAAAACTAGAAGGGATTCCCATTATATAGCATTTCCAGTGGTTCTTTCACAACACCCTTTTCACCTTGCTTCGCAACGCAAAAAGAGTGTATCCACCATTTCTACATCAAAACCTTTGACCTCTCCCCTTCCAGATTCAATCGGAAGATTCATTGAACCTGCTACGGAATGAGAAGTATTGCAAGCTGCAATTGGTTCAGGTGAGGCTCTTAAAAGTGCGGCTGTCAATACCACAAGTCCAGATCCCCAATCCTCTGAAGCTGGCATATCTACCCTTTACAAGAATGCTCCCAATCCATTCACCGAGGAGACTACTATCAATTACAGTCTGACTGAAACCGTAGGATCAGCTACCCTGTTCATTTATGACATGAGCAGAAAGCAGTTGAGGCGCTATAATCTGCATGAAAGAGGGGAATCGAATATCATCCTTGTGGTACTACAGTGAATGTTTGGACAGAGACTGATCAGAATTCCAGTGATAGGAACGATATGGACGATGACTATGCAGGTGATTATCCTGATGCTGTATTACAGACAACAATCCCAGACTTACCAAACTATCCTAATCTAAGTTCCACATCCAAATTTAATTGCCATGGATACGCATGGCATATGTATTGGCTTGGTGAAGATCATGAATTTGATGCACCTTGGAATATGAATACCTCTGAAGCAACTAATTATTTTACCAATGCCCCCAGCTACAAGGCATGCTCTGAGGCAGAGGCAGATATATGGTGGATTAATGGTGGATCTCATTCTGCTTTAGCAACAGAAACCCCAGGTATTCTGCTATCAAAATGGGGTATTGGTCCTCTGGCCATTCATGGTACAGGTGATCTTGATTCTCCGTACCCGATAGAATCTGTAACATATTACAAAAAATGTGTATACGAAGCTACAAGTGCATTTGATAGTGACATTACCTTAGATCATTGCAAGGTCCAGTTCAATAATACAATCGTGTATAACTACGTTGATCTTGAAATTGAATAGGAAGATTTGATCTTAATTGAAGGTGCTTTTACTACAGGAACAGGGGCCACTTTATATATTCATCCTGATTGAGTTTTCGATATCATTATACTAACTTCGGCATAGCATATTCTTAAATGTAAAATGAATAAATTATGAAACAGTTTACCTTAACAGTGCTTTGTTTCATAATCTTACTGACAAGCTCAGAGTGTGATAATGAAGCCGATCCTCCACCTCCAATCGGACATTTGAAGTTAACTGTGACCTATCCAGAAGTAGTCATTGAAAATGATACGATGTATTGGATACAGGTTCCAGGTGTTGGTGCTGAAGCAAGACTATATAATAAAGATGCAAGATGTATTGGATACAAGGATGTTGGGTTTGGTATTGCATACATTGGAGATAAATCAGTCCGGTGCAAGTATGTTTTGCACGTAAATGAGAAGGGAGAGATTATTCTTAAGGACATACTAGCAGGTGAGTATTATCTTACTGTTTACGCTAGACAGTTATATAAATACACTGAGAAGTATATTGAAGTGGCTGTTGGTGACACTTTGAAGCTCACAAAAAATTTCACACCTTCACTTTCGTTTTTTAAAGACCTTGAACCTTGGGATTATGAAATGCCTGCAAACTAAAGGTGGTTTCCATGAGAATATTTTTTTAGTTAAAAGCCGGGGGATACCCGGTTTTTTTGGCTTCCAAAGAACCATTCGGGTAATCAGGGTTCAAATTCGTGTAACTGGTCGTATAGGTCTCTCCAGGCCCAATCAGCTGCTGTGAAATAGAGAGGAGATTCAAGCTTCTCTCCATTATGTTCCCCATTCACCCCTTCCCCGAAAATATTCCAGAAGGTGCCGGTTTCATCTTTCATGATGACCGGGAATTCACCTTGTACAGGTTCCATGGCGTAACTGGTCCGGAATGCAACCATATAGTGATAAAGGGTGGAACCAACCACCACGATCATTCCCCAGGGATTCACAGCAGTTACATGCAGCGTGGTCTCACCGGGAAACATATCCGGCGTAAAGATTTCCACTGCTTCCTTGCTGATGATACCCATCTGCTGCTCCAGGGGATTGCTGTCAACCGACTTCAGGGGGCTGTTGTTGATGTAGACCCCGGCTTCAGGGAAGTTTTCCTTCACTGTTTTCCAGGTAGTTTCGATTAGAGGGAATGTAGCGATCTCCCTGAAGGCAAAGATCTCCTCCTGGTTAACCGCCCCTTGAAAACGCCGGAGCAGCATCTGGGACCAGATACTACCCGAATGCACATCCAGTGGCATCATGTTCTCCTTATAAAGATAGCCGGAAGCGGTCAGTAGCAATGTATCATTGCCCACCACTCTGTTCCAGTTGATACCGCTGCGGGTAATGGGACAATAGGTGATGGCCATCCATACCCCGTTTTTCGCTTCATTGACAACCTCCACATGCATGTGGCGGTGTGGAAATACCTGAACATCTCCACTGGCCCGGGTAACAAAAACCATATCATTGTCATTGAAGGTTTCGATTTCATAAACAGGAGAATATACCGGATTTTCGATCAATTCAAAGGGGTGAAGTCCCCCGGTAACATGCTCCTGGTTCAAAAGCTGTTGAGAGATATCATCTGTTTTATCGGAGCCCCCTGAAGGGTCCGGATCAGCCTGACAACCTGTGGCGTACAGCAGTATGGAGAGAGCTGCGAAAAAGATCATTTTTTTCATTTCTACAGTGTATTGGTACAATCCTTTGGTCGGGGAATCAGGATTTAGCTTACAACCATACAAGGACGGAACATTTTTGCTAGATTTGTTTTTTGCAAAACCTATAATAGATACCATGAGAAAGCTGACCATCGCGTTGCTTTTGGTCCTGATGACCTTCACCGTTGCTGCTCAAAAAAAACAGTACGATTCATTAATGGAAGCCTTTATGAGCGGAAGGTCACTTCGGGGCGACCGCGGACCTGCAGGTGTGGAGTGGATCCAGGAGAGTGATCGTTACTCCTTTACCAAGCGGGAAGGGAAAAGTCAGCAGATCTGGACTTACGATATAAAGACCGAATCGGAAGAGCTGGTTTTCAGTGAGGCGGATCATCACTTCCCAGGCACGGAAAATCCTTTTCGTTTTCGCTCTTTTCAGTGGACCAGGGACTATAAGTTCCTGCTCTTCCAGACCAATTTTGAATCGATCTGGAGATACTCCGGAAATGCCGATTATTATCTCTATTCAATCGAAGATAAAACATTGACCGCCATCGTGGAGGGCGCCTTTACGGCTGAGGTTTCGCCCGACGGAAAAAAGGTGGGATATGGTAAGGATGGCGATCTTTTTACCTTCGATCTTGCATCGGGCAGACATACGCAACTCACCCACGACGGAGCCGATAAATATTATAATGGCCGGTTTGGCTGGGCCAATGAGGAGGAGTTCGGACTGGTGCAGGCGTGGGAGTGGTCGTACGACAGCAAATATATTGCCTTCTGGCAGACCGATGAACGGGAGGTACCTCTCTATCAACTGACCGACTTCTCCGGTCAGCATCCCGAGTATTTGGAGGTCCCCTACCCCAAAGTGGGAGACAATCCCCCGGTTGAACGATTGGGGATCATCAATACCGTAGACGGGAGCAAGCAGTGGCTCGATTTCGATCCGGAGGGTGGTTACATGCCCAGGATCTACTGGACCTCCATAGAGAATACCCTGGCAGTGGTGTGGATGAACAGGGCACAGGACCATATGAAGTTGTACCTCTTTGATGTGGTTTCCGGCAAAAAAACGATGATCATGGAGGAGAAAAACCATGCATGGATCGATATCTTTGACTTCTTTGCAGGAGAGCTTCATCTCTTCTACTTTCCCGAAGAGATGGACTCCTTCTTCTGGATCTCCGACCGCGACGGTTATTCGCATGTTTATCAATACGATTATGAAGGAAACGTGCTGGGACAACCCACCAGTGGTGCCTACGATGTGGTCTCTGTTAAAGCGATCGATCCTGCGAAAAAAACACTCTACTACCTGTCGTGCGAAATCTCTCCCATGGAACGTAACCTCTACAGCGTAAAGTTCAACGGGAAAGGGAAAAAGCAGATCACAACCAACACAGGTAACCACCGGGTCAATGTGGCTCCGGCGGGACGCTACTTTATTGATAGTTACTCCAGTACCGCTACACCATCGACAGTTGACCTGCGCGATGGAAAGGGCAAACTTATCAAGAACCTGGCGGGTCATCAGAGTGCACTGGACCACCTGGAGAAGTATGAATATGCAGAAAGAGAGCTCTTCTCATTTACTACTTCGGACGGACAAACCATCGATGGGTACCTGATCAGGCCCATGAATTTTGATCCTGATAAATCCTATCCGCTGCTGCTGGCAGTTTACGGGGGACCGGGCTCACAGGGGGTATACAACATCTTTGAAACCAATGGATGGAACCAGTACCTGGCGCAGCAGGGATACGTGATAGCCAATATCAACAACAGAGGCAACGGCGGATATGGAAGCGACTTCGAAAAGGTGGTTCATAAACAGCTGGGCATATGGGAAACACATGATTTTGCGGAGACCGCACTCTACCTTTCCGAAAAATCATGGATCGACCGGGAACGTGTGGGGATCATGGGGCACAGTTTCGGCGGATTCTCTGCTGGAATGTCGTTGCTGCTGCATCCCGATGTGTTTAAGGCGGGTATTGTGACTGCAGCCATCTCCGACCACCGGAATTACGATTGTGTACTCACAGAGAAATACATGGGCCTTATTGATGGAAATGAGGAGGGATACAAGAACAGCTCCATGGTAACCCTTGCAGGGAACCTGGAAGGCAAATTGTTACTGGTGCACTCCCTGAAGGATGACAATGTGCATCCCCAGAACACCTTTCAACTGGTCAAAGCAATGATCGATGCCGGGAAAAATATCGACCTGAAGATCTATCCTCCAGGTACGCATGGAGTGGCTTATGATATGAACAGCCGGATGCACCTCTTCAATGTCTACCTGGAGTGGCTCAACGAAAACCTTAAAGGAAGAGAATAAAAGAGGCAGTCATGAAATCCCGAATCCTGTTTTTTATCGTATCTATCCTTATGACCAGCTGTATTACGGTGGAGATTTGTGATGAAAGCTATGAGTCGGAGCTGGTGGCCAGATTTAAGACCAGGCATGATGGGGCTCCCGCCGACACAACGGTTTCAGTTTTAACCTTGTATGGGATAAGAGAAGGGAAATCCGATAGTCTTCTGTATAATACAAAATCCGCATCTGGTTTTGTAGTGCCACTGGATCCCCATCACGTTTATTCCAGGTTTGTATTACAGATTAACGACCAGACAGATACACTTGTGATCCCTCACCACCAGGAGATGTATATGATTTCCTATACCTGTGGCTTCGGAAATCTGTTCACCATAAATGATAATATTCAATCGAGCAGTGGGTTAATCAAAAGCGATACCATTATAAAAGAGATGATTGATGCAGAATATGAAAAGGATGAAGAACATATCTGGCTCTATCTCTAAGGCAGCACTACTGCTGTTGGCCCTGGCCCTGTTCGGGCCTGTATCCGGACAGGAGGTATCCGGACAGGATACCCTCCGGACCTTTGGTCCCCGGTTCGGCATCGATCTGGCCCGATTCCTCTATATTCTTGCCGATCCTTCTGAGATCGGAGCTGAAGTTTCGGCCGATTTCGAGATCTATAAGAATATCTACCCGGTTATTGAACTGGGATACAGCACCATCTCCGAGAACGAGGAGCTATTTGACTACACTTCGGGTGGAAGCTATGGCCGTGCAGGAGTTGATTATAATTTTCTCTCCAGGAAGGATCGCTCCGTGCACCACACCATGACCTTAGGCTTTCGTTACGGGATTTCGGTATTTACACATAGCATCGAAAATGTGGTGATTCCCGGTGGTTACTGGGGTGACTATCTGCCCGAACCGTATGAGAACAGTCTGACGGGACACTGGCTGGAGATTGTGGGTGGACTCAAAACAGAGATAGTACCCAATCTCTTCCTGGGGTGGTCGTTGCGCTACAAGTTCCTGCTAAATCCTGATATGGATCCAATCATGATTCCAGCGCTCATTCCCGGTTACGGGACCGGGGGAGAGAACCGGATATTCGGATTCTCTTACTCCATCTTTTATAAGATCCCACTATTTAAAAAGTAGAAACAAAACATCTCTTATGGCATACTTTGCATCCAAAACACGGTACGATCAAATGAAATTCAACCGTTGTGGCAACAGCGGACTCCTTTTACCTGCTGTTTCGCTTGGGCTGTGGCACAATTTCGGAGGAGGGGGAGACTACCAAAAGATGAAGGATATACTGCTCCGGGCCTTCGACCTGGGGATCACCCATTTCGATCTGGCCAATAATTACGGACCACCTCCCGGTAGTGCCGAATCTAACCTGAAGAATATTCTGCAATCGGAACTGTCCCTCCATCGTGACGAACTGATCATCTCCACTAAGGCGGGCTACCTCATGTGGGAGGGTCCCTATGGCGAGTGGGGAAGCAGAAAATACCTGATGGCCAGTCTTGATCAGAGCCTGAAGAGAATGGATCTCGAGTATGTGGATATCTTCTATTCCCACAGGCCAGATCCCCACACCCCGCTGGAAGAGACCATGATGGCCCTTCACAGTGCCGTACAGCAGGGAAAAGCACTCTATGTGGGCATCTCTAACTACGATGCCGAACAGACCAGCAGGGCTGTGGATATTCTGGAGAGACTGGGAACGCCCTGCCTGATCCACCAGCCACGCTTTAACATGTTCGACCGGTGGGTAGAAGATGGCCTGCTGGATGTTCTTGAGCAACGGGGCGTCGGTTGCATCCCATTCAGTCCGCTGGCCCAGGGTCTGCTTACCAACCGGTACCTGGATGGTATTCCGAAGGGTTCAAGGATCGACAGTGAAAGTATTTTTCTGGGTAAGAAGCACCTCGATCCGGATACCATGGTAAGAGTGAAAGCACTGAACCAGCATGCAGAGCAACGTGGACAGACCCTGGCACAGATGGCGCTGGCCTGGATCCTTTACAGGAAGCAGGTTACTTCGGTTTTGATCGGAGCCAGCTCTGTTTCTCAGCTGGAAGCCAATGTGGCCACTCTGCTCAATCTGGAATTCACCAGGGACGAACTGGCCTATATCGACAACATCCTGGTAAAAGGTTAATCATCCAGGCCTTCGGGCAGCATCTCATTACGACGCCTGCGTTTATAGATCTCAAAACGGCTCTCCTCTATCTTCGGGGGCCACCGGTTATTACCCATATCACAATCGGCCGTTTCCAGGAAGGGATCGAGTGTGACTGCAACCACCTTTTTATCAAAGGAGAAGACTTTCGATGTCTTCAGATTGTTCCTGCTCCAGATCTGTGCCGGAACTCTCCTGATTTCACTGGTTCCATCTTCAAATTCAAACCGGATCACCAGTGGCATCACCAACCCTCCCACATTTGAGAAGTCCAGCTGGTAAAAGGTCCCTCCCTTTTCGTGCCAGGACTTTTCAGCCGGGGTTAAAGACTTTTTATAACGATCGTAAGCCTCTTTGTCAGATTTCTCCGGTTGATTCGGATCATTCCCGGTATAGAGGTCCCTCATGGAGGGATCCCTCTCAACCATCGATTGCATGGTAGCCCGGTTTCTCTGAACGGCAATTGATTCGGGTTGTGCCACTGTTTTCTCCTTCTCAAAAGCCCTCTCCTCAGCAGGATCGCCCGATGCCATCTCCACTGCGGTTACCCCGTCCAGTGAAATATCCACACGGTCGGTGGAGTAGAACCACCCCCTCCAGAACCAATCCAGATCGATGGCTGAAGCATCCTCCATGGTCCGGAACAGATCCTCGGGTGTGGGATGCCTGAACATCCATCTCTGTGCATATTGTTTAAAGGCAAAATCGAAATACTCCCTGCCCATAATGGTCTCTCTCAGGATATTGAGACCAGTGGCCGGTTTAGCGTAGGCATTGTTAATGAACTGCATGGTGAGTTCCCCATTGATCATGATGGGGGCAATATTGGATTGATCGCCCTTCATATAGGGAACAATATCGGCAGGTCGTCCCCTGGGCAACGGATGATCATGGTCCCACTCCCTTTCGGCGATGCCCTGCAAAAAGGTGTTGAGCCCCTCATCCATCCAGGTCCACTGACGCTCATCAGAGTTGACAATCATGGGAAAAAAGTTGTGCCCCACCTCGTGGATAATCACCCCTATCATGTCCCACTTGGTACGCTCTGAGTAGGTACCATCCTTTCTCGGGCGCCCCCCGTTAAAACAGATCATGGGATACTCCATTCCAATGTTATTGGTATGCACCGAATAGGCCACCGGGTAGGGATAATCGAAAGTATGACGTGAGTAAACGTTCAGTGTATGGGCCACCACCCTTGTGGAGTACTTCTCCCACAGGGGATTACCCTCTTTGGGATAGAGGGATGTGGCCAGCACCATACGATCTCCGAATTTAACCCCCATGGCATCCCAGATAAACTTCCGGGAGGTGGCAAAGGCAAAGTCTCTCACATTTTCGGCCCGGTACTTCCATGTTTTCTTTTCAGTTGATTTTTCATTTTCTGCATCACGCGCCTCCTTCTCGGTCACAATCACTACAGGTTTTTCCAGCGACTCACGGGCATCGTTGTACCTTTTCAACATCTTCTCCGACAACACCTCATCAGGGTTTACCAGCAAACCGGTAGCACCTACCACATGGTCGGAAGGAACAGTGATCTCCACCTCATAATCTCCAAACGGAAGGGCAAATTCGGTCCTGCCCAGAAACTGGTTGTTCTGCCAGCCCTCCACCTCATTATATACAGCCATTCGGGGAAAGAATTGTGCAATGGTATAGATATAGTTATCGTCCCCGCTGAAATATTCCATGCCCGAGCGGCCCCCGCCATCCTTCATCCGGTCGTTTACATTGTACCACCATTTGATATCCAGCTCCACACGTCCGCCCGGCTCCAGTGGAGTAGGAAGATCGATCCGCATCATTGTATAATTGATGGTATACAGGAGGGCGTTTCCATCTCCGTCAGCCACCCTCTCTATTTTAAATCCCCCGTCAAAATCGGTCATCAGCATCTTCATAAAGTAGGGATGTATTTGCTCTCTCAACTGGAACGGCATGATCAACTTTGAGAGGTTATCCTTCAGCCTGACATTCTGGTCCAGTTGCACCCAGAGATAGGTCAGTTCATCGGGCGAATAATTGATATACTCGATCTTCTCCTCCCCTGTAATCTTCTGGTTCTTATCATCCAGTTCGATGGAGATCCAATAGTTGGCCTGCTGCTGCCAGTAGAGCTGTCCCGGTGCTCCTGACGCTGTCCTGTACGCATTGGGTGTTGCAAACTCGGTACGCATCTGCCTGAACTGATTGTTTGACGGATCCATCTTCTTCTCAGTCTCCTGAGCACATAATGATGATGCTAATATTCCCACCATCAACATATATAAGCATCTCTTCATGGAATAGATAGTTTTTTGGATATATCAAAGTTACAAAAAGAATTGGCATATTTGTGTTATAAAGCATGTCAATACCCATGTCAAAACAGATCATCCGCAACCTCTCTCTCCTAACGCTAATGGTGTTACTGGGAGGTTGGATTATGCACGAATTCTATGTGAGTCTGACCGAGATCAGGTACAATCCTGAAACAGAGAGAATCGAGGTATCCATGCGCATCTTTCCCGATGATCTGGATCGGGCTCTGCTGCAAAAAACAGGTATCCATACACAACTGGCTACCGAACTGGAACCTCCGGGTGCCGATAGCCTGTTGATGGAGTACCTCCTGGAGAGGTTCTACATGATTGTGAACGGAGAGCGTACCGTGTTCCACTACCTCGGGAAAGAGCAGGAGGCAAATGCCATCTGGTGCTATCTGGAGTCGGATCCGGTTAACCAGCCGGTCACACTATATATATACCAGGAGTTGCTGACAGAAATATTTATGGACCAGGTAAATATCATTCAGGTATACCAGGGGAAATGGAACAGGGGACTCCTGCTAAACCGCCAGGAGCGATTCGGCGAACTTACCATCGGTGAGTAATCAATCCAGGTCAAGTTGCAGCTTTTCCAGTTTCCGGCCGATAGTGTTTACCTCATCATCGGATAGCGAAAGATCCATGGCTCCTGCATTCTGTACCACCTGCTGCTCGGTCCTTGCTCCTACCAGGGCCACGGTGATTCCGGGCTGACGAAGGGTCCATGCTATAACAAGCTGGGAGAGGGTAGCGCCTTTCTCCCCGGCCAGTGGTTTGATCTCATCCAGGAATTTGTTGGTATGGATCAGGTTATTGATCTTAAAATGGGGCGTTTCGGGCCGTGAGTCTCCCGGGGCAAAAGGATAATCTGGTGTGATCTTCCCGGTAAGCAGTCCACGCTGAAGCGGACTGTATGCCAGGATTCCGCAGTTATTATCCAGACACCAGGGTACCACATCCCGCTCTATCTCCCTCCGAACCATGCTGTAGGGAACCTGGTTGGAGCTGAGTTCAACCACTGCTGACGCCTGTTCCATCTGTTCCACAGAGTAGTTACTCACCCCTGCTGCCCTGATCTTTCCCTGCTCCATCAGGATACGGAAAGCCTCCATGGCCTCCTCTATGGGGGTGGTTTGATCGGGCCAGTGAATCTGGTAAAGATCGATGTAATCGGTCCCCAGCCGTTTCAGACTCTTCTCACACTCTGAGATCAGGCTGTCGTGGCCGGAATATTTATAGATATCGCGCTGAATACCGCTGTTGTCATTGGTTGTAAAGTAATACTCCCCCTCGGTTCCTTCCCAGCGCATACCTGCCTTGGTAAGGATCTCGTACCGGTCGCGACTCCCCTTAATGGCCTCCCCCACTACCTGTTCCGAATGGCCGAACCCATAGATAGGTGCAGTATCGATAGAGGTAATACCGTGATCGAGACAGGCATGGATGGCCCTTATGGAATCTTTCTTATCAGATCCACCCCACATCCATCCCCCAATGGCCCAGGCTCCAAGTGTAATGGGCGACACCGGTAATCCAGACTTCCCTAAAGCTCTCTTTTCCATGTTCAACTGTTCTGTATGAAATGTTTTGCAAAACCCGTGGGCAGGTAGTTATCGTAACTCAGGCAGACCTCCCTGGAGAACTTAATGGCAGTAGCAATAAGTCCTTCCCACTGGCTCTGATCCAACATCTTTATCTGCTCCCTTTTATACCCGCTTTTCCATAAACCGTACAGAAGTCCCGCGTTAAAGGTATCACCGGCACCAATGGTACTTACCGGTTCAATGCGCTCCACCTCCATATGAAAACTGAGTGAATCGGTTCGCAGATATACTCCACCGGCATTGGCAGTATAGACCAGTGCATCGGTATAGGAGCCTACCTTCTCCCAGGCTTCATCGGGACTTTCCGTTTCAAATATGTTGACCAGGTCCTCATTGGAGGCCCTGACCAGGGTAGCGTATCTCATGTTCTCCTTGATCACCGGAACCAGATCGTCTCTCTCTGGTGCATGGTTGCTTCTGAAATTGGGATCATACATGATGGTGGCACCGGCCCTGTCGGCTAGCTCCAGCAGCTCCTTCACCCTGGGCCGGATTCCCGGGTCAAGAGCATAGAAGGAACCGAACATAAACAGGTCATCCTTCTGAAATTCAGGAAATTTCATAGCCAGTCGCTGCGCCGGGTAATCCTTATAAAACTGGTATTCTGCATCACTCTTTTCGTCAAGGAATGCCAGGGCAATGGCCGACTGGCCATGCGAATATCTGGAGATATAATTGGCTTCCACTCCATTCTTTTCCATAAAATCCTGGATCATATCTCCCACTTTGTCGTTTCCCATTTCACTGATAAAATTGATGGGAGTACCCAATCTGCCCAGCGTAATGGAGGCATTGAATGCAGAACCGCCCGGTTTTGCAGTTTGCGGTTCCAAACCTTTGAAGATGATATCGAGTAAGGTCTCTCCTACGGTATAAATTTTTTGCATCGGGTAGTTATTTAATAAGACGTGAAATCGCTTTGAATTCATCAGTTCCGGCCACCCTGGCAAGTTCAAACAGGATCGACTCGCAGGTGGTGATCACCGCCCCTTCTGCACGCATACGCTCCACCGCCACCCGCTTGTCCTCCGGGTTGCGTGATGAGATACAGTCCTCCACCACCACTGCACTGTATCCGGCACCAACCAGGTCAATCACCGTTTGCAGCACACAGACATGAGCCTCTATCCCACACACTATCACTGTTTTACGATTCCGGAACACAGCTGACTGAAGTACGGCAGGTTCATCACAACAGGAGAAGGCTATTTTCTCAATGACAGGGTCCTGACCCACCATCTCAGAGATCTCTTCAACAGTACCACCCAGTCCCTTCGGGTACTGCTCGGTAACCACAAAAGGGACACCCAGCACCTTTAGTCCCTCCATCAACATTGTACATTTCTTGAGAAGCTCCTCTTTCTGATCCATATGAGGAAAGAGTTTCTCCTGGATATCGATAACCAGTCCGGCCGAAACTTCCCGCTTAATCCTCATTTCCAGCCTCCCTCGATTTCTCCCCCAGGTATCCTCCATGATGCCGCCGGGCATAGTCTTTCGGGGTAAATCCGATCCTCTTCATCATCAAAACCACCAGAACATCCCCGATCACAGCCATGGCAGTGGCCGAAGTGGTGGGTGTAAGTCCCAGTGGACATACCTCGGCAGGGCCTCCGGTATAGAGTACCAGCTTCGACTCCCTGGCAAGTGGACCTTCGGGATTCCCTGTAATAATCACCACCGGAACCTTTGCATGCAGTGCATGGGCCAGCTCCACCAGTTCAAGAATCTCCCTTGTTTTTCCGGAGTTGGAGAGAACCAGGAGCATGTCGTTTTCCCTGATAATCCCCAGATCGCCATGCTGTGCCTCACTTGGGTGCAGAAAAAGGGCCGGTGTTCCCGTAGAACTTAAAGTGGTGGCCATGTGATTGGCCACATGACCTGCTTTTCCCATTCCGCTGGCGATGATCTTTCCTCCCCGCTGGTGTACCCGGTCATAGATCAATGCAACCACCTCATCATAATCGGTAGTTACCGGAATGGATCGAATGGCTTCAGCCTCCAGTTCCAGAACCCTTCTGATATCTTCTCTGTAATTACTGCTCATCTCTTTGGTTATCTCTTTAACCAAAGTTAATATAAAAGCAGTTAAATGATAACGCTACTGGCCGGATTGAGAGAACTCTCTGATAATGGCATCGGTGGTGATTACACGCGCATAGGTTCCCTGGATAGTATTGAGGGTGGAGTAGTGAACACTCCTGGCAGGAATAATATGCTCTTCGTATTGTAATGACCTGGTGGCACAAGCATCGGAAGCGAGCAGACAGGTAAACCCGAAGTCGTGTGCAGCCCTGACTGCAGCTTCCACACACATATGGGTCTGCATCCCACAGATAACCAGTTGATCGACCGAGTCCCTACGCAGCATCTCAAACAGGCCGGTCCCGGAAAAAGCATTGACCTCGTCCTTAGAGATCACCGGTTCGCTCTCAAGGGGCTTCACATAGGGATGTATGTTCCCGCCGGGTTCAAAGTTATGGCGGACATGGTACACCAGCATCTCATTCTTCCTGAAATGATCGAGTAACAGCCCTGCGTTCATTCCGGCTACCTCTGAATTCTCCAGCTGCAACCTGCCACCGGGAAAGTAAAACTCCTGTACATCAACAATCAGAAGGGCGGTTTTCTGTCCCATCAAAAGAAGACCGGTTGGGGTCATCAGGAGAAGAAGAAAGATGAATCGTCGTAACATACCGGACCAATTTACGGATTTGAACAGAACCAATCAAGAGAAAAGAAAAAACCATACAATCTATACAAGGGGGTATGTTTTACATTTTTATTCGTTTTATTCTCTATACCCCCATATTGATAGGGGGTGCTATTGACATTTATACTATTTTATTACTTTTACCCCTATTTCAATTAGGGGTTGTAAATAATATTTATACTTTTGTTTCGAATTGCAATTATTCTTACTCTAAAATTTACAGCTATGAAAAGAATCCACTTAACAGAAGGAGTATTGACACTCCTGATCGCCCTGCTAATAACCCTCCCTTCCAATCTGAATGCCCAGGGGGAGGAGTCATCCTCACCCTTCAGCGCAGGAGGTGACTTAGTAAGCAGTTACCTCTGGCGGGGTACAAAGTTTGGAACAGGACCGGCCATACAACCATACGTGGAGTTAGGATTGGGAAATTTCTCAGTGGGCGGTTGGGGCTCATATTGTTTTACTGTTGATGAAGCTGCCGAGGCGGACCTCTATCTCTCTTACGGTTTTGACTTCGGATTGAGCATTGGGATGACCGATTACTATTTCCCGGGTAGTGAATACTTCGACTACTCAACAGCCACCAGATCCCACGCCTTTGAGATCAACCTGGGCTATGAGATCGAAGGGTTTTCGTTGAGAGCCAACTACTTCCTGAACGAAGCAGGTGGTGCCGGAACTGCCGGAGGCGACACGTACTTCGAAGCGGGTTATGGTTTTGACTCTTTTGGTTTTATTCTGGGAGCCGGCAACGGCTGGCATACTGCAGAGGCTGATGCAGATGAATCAGATTTCAATATCTGCAACATCGGAGTGACCGCATCCACAGAGATAAAGGTATCCGACTCCTTTTCATTACCCATAAGCGGTGCACTCATCCTGAATCCCGATACCGAGCAGTTCCATGTAGTTGTTGGCATATCATTTTAAAACATTGAAACCATGAAGAAAATTGAAGCAATTATTCGCAAGACAAAATTTGAAGAGGTAAAAGAGACCCTTCACGAAAGCGGCATAGAGTTCTTCTCGTTCTGGGATGCCCGGGGTGTGGGTATGGCCCGGGAAAGCAGGGTATACCGCGGTATCGCATATGATACAAGCAGCATCGAAAGACTCTACCTGCAAATTGTGGTACGTGATGTAAACCTGGATAAGACCATCGATGCGCTATTGAACTCTGCCGCTACCGGGGAGGTGGGTGATGGGAAAATATTTATCTCCACCCTGGATGAGAGCATCCGCATCCGGACCGGCGAAAAAGGCGATGAATCGCTCTATATAAAAGACTGACAACCTGAATAATAACAGAAAGAAATACAATATCATGGAAGATTTAACAACAGCCGTTTCTGAATTTACCATATCCATCGACACAATTTGGATCCTGGTTGCAGCCGTCCTGGTGATGTTTATGCAGCCTGGCTTCGCAATGGTGGAGGCCGGATTTACACGTTCGAAAAATACAGCGAACATAATGATGAAGAACCTGATGGACTTCGCCATTGGTTCACTCATCTTCTGGATACTGGGATATACCCTGATGTATGGAGAAGATATAGGTGGATTTGTGGGGAAAATCTCTCTCTTCTTCGGAAGCAATGAGATCAACGGGGTACCCGATAAGGCATCGTTGATGTTCCAGACCGTTTTTGCAGCCACTGCTGCTACAATCGTTTCCGGTGCAGTGGCCGAACGGACCAAGTTTTCGGCCTATATTGTCTTTAGCATTGCCATTACAGCAATTATCTATCCCATCTCCGGCCATTGGGTATGGGGCGGAGGATGGCTCTCAACCCTGAATACACCATTCCACGATTTTGCCGGATCGACCGTAGTACACTCGGTGGGCGCCTGGGTTGGACTCATGGGAGCCATTGTGATTGGTCCCCGGATCGGAAAATATTCCAGTAACAGAAAACCCAGGGCGATCCCCGGGCAGAACCTGGCCTTTGGTGCACTGGGTGTCTTTATCCTATGGTTTGGATGGTTCGGTTTCAATCCGGGATCGCAACTGGCAGCAGCCGGAAGTGAAAATGCATCTGCCATTTCACATATTTTCATTACTACAAACCTGTCAGCTGCTGCCGGAGCGGTAACAGCCATGATCGTCACCTGGTGCAAATACAGGCGACCGGGACTCTCTCTTACACTGAATGGTGCCTTGGCCGGACTGGTGGCTATCACTGCCGGATGTGATGTGGTAAGTCCGGGAGGTGCTGTAATCATTGGTATCCTGGCCGGAGTTGTGTTGGTATTCGGTGTAGAGTTCATCGATAAAGTACTGAAGATAGACGACCCGGTTGGTGCGGTTTCTGTACACGGACTCAATGGTGCACTGGGTACCATCATGGTGGGATTCTTCAGTACAAGCAATGGTCTTTTCTACGGTGGCGGTGCCGGGCAGCTGGGATCACAGCTTATTGGTGTAGGGGCTGTGGCCGCCTGGGCCATGGGACTTGGCTTCCTGGTATTCTATATCCTTAAGAAAACCATTGGAGTAAGGGTATCCAAACGGATCGAAGAGGAGGGCCTTGATATTTATGAACATGGAGAATCGGCGTATAACTAATCCTTATACCTCAGCGCAATAAATGTTTAGTTGCGCTTTATCAGATGAGAAAGGGGTTACTCCACCGGGAGAGCCCCTTTCAATTTAAAAGATATTAACATGATTCTGTTTCAAAAAC
This sequence comes from Bacteroidota bacterium, assembly GCA_030642565.1. Lineage (GTDB taxonomy): Bacteria > Bacteroidota > Bacteroidia > Bacteroidales. The sequence goes on from DAOWNM010000003.1 coordinate 17,411, forward strand.
ATAGGATGGAATCTATTACATGTTTTGATTCGTAATTATTATCTCTATATTTGCTCTATAAAACGGATCGATGAAAACCCATTCAAATTTCATAAAGAGGCATCTGACAAAGAGGATAGCCTGGTGCGGATGAGAATGGTATGAACTGAAATAAAGAAAAAGCCGTTCTCAGACCAGGTCGAGAGCGGCTTTTTTAGTAGACCCTCAAAGCAGTAAATAATATGGAAAAAGTGAGACCTGAACAGGCTGGATTATATAGAAGCGCATTTGAACACGACAACTGCGGGATTGGGTTTGTAGCACATTTGAAGGGGAAAAAATCGCACAATATCATTCAGCGGGGACTGGAAACCCTGGTGAATATGACGCACAGGGGGGCTGAAGGGGCTGACAGCAAAACCGGTGATGGTGCAGGGGTTATGATCCAGATACCGCGGGATTTCTACCTGATGCAGGGTTACTCCATTCCCCATGAGGGTCAGTTTGGAACGGGACTGGTCTTCCTCCCCAGGGATGCTGGCGAAGCAAAAAAGTGCGAAGAGATATTGGTCCAGATTGTCAACGATGAGGGAGTTAATCTGATCGGGTTCAGGGAGGTCCCAAGGGACAACAGCGTAATTGGAGAGATCGCCAAAAGTGCTGAACCCAATATGAAACAGATCCTGCTGGGAGCCGATCTGCCACAGGAGGAGCTGGAGCGTAAGCTCTATATCATACGGAAAAGGGCTGAAAAGTATATTTCAGCATCGAGACTCAAAGAGAGAACACTCTTCTACCTGCCCAGTCTATCCACCAGAATCCTTATCTATAAAGGAATGCTCACCTCCGAACAGCTTGGAGAGTACTTCCTGGACCTGCAGGATGAAAGAATGGAGAGCGCCATCGCGCTGGTTCACTCCCGCTTCAGCACCAATACCTTCCCCAGCTGGGATCTGGCACAACCTTTCAGAATGCTTGCCCACAACGGCGAGATTAATACTGTAAAGGGAAATCGTTTCTGGATGCAGGCCCGGGAGTCGATCCTGAAATCGGATATACTGGGCGACCTGGAGAAGATCTATCCGGTGATCGAACCCCATAAGAGCGACTCGGCTTCGCTTGACAATGTACTGGAGTTCCTGGTGATGAGCGGTAAGTCGCTTCCCTATGCCATGTCGATCCTGATCCCGGAATCGTGGAACGAAAAGAATCCCATTTCGCCCGAGCTAAAGGCCTTCTACCAGTACCACTCCACCTTTATGGAGCCATGGGATGGCCCGGCATCACTAATTTTCAGTGATGGAAGGTATATCGGGGGCATGCTGGACCGAAATGGGTTGCGTCCCTCCCGGTATGTGATTACCAAAGACGACCTGATGGTGATGGGTTCGGAGGTAGGCGTGCAGAGCTTCGATCCCGGTGAAATCAGGGAGAAAGGGCGCCTTAAACCGGGGAAAATCATCCTGGTAGATGTTCAGGAGGGGAAGATCTACAGAGACGAAGCACTGAAGGCGCAGCTTGCCTCGGCGCATCCCTATATGAACTGGATTGAAAAAAATATGGTGAACCTGGAGATGATCCAGGCTGGAAACATTGTGGCACCCGGACTGGGAGAAGCATATGATCAGTATATGACCTCGTTTAACTACAGCAGGGAGGATATTGAGACCATTATCAAGCCCATGGCCGAATCGGCAAAGGAGCCCATCGGCTCCATGGGCAATGATGTACCCACCACAGTACTGAGTAAAAAGCCGTACAGGCTCTTTTATTATTTCAAACAGCTCTTTGCCCAGGTGACCAATCCTGCCATTGATCCCATTCGTGAAGAGATGGTGATGACCCTGACCGGTTACCTTGGCTCGCTACAGACCAATGTCCTGGATGAGATACCCGACCATGTAAAAATGGTTAAATTCAAAAGTCCGGTGATCAACAATACCTATTTCCAGGTGGTCAAGAATCTTCGCTACAAAGGTTTCTCCAACCGGGTCATTTCCATACATTTTGATGCATCCGGGGGGGCAGCGGGACTGGAAGAGGCGGTGGAGAGAATCTGCAAAGAGGCGGAAGAGGCAGTTGATGAGAACAACAACTATATCATCCTGACTGACAGGGATATTACTGAAAACCTGGCACCTATCCCCTCCCTGCTGGCTGTTTCAGCGGTACACCACCACCTGATCAACAAACGAAAACGGATGCAGATCGATATTGTAGTGGAGTCGGCCGAACCACGCGAAGTGATGCATTTTGCACTTCTATTCGGATATGGGGCCAGTATAATCAACCCCTATATGAGCTTTGCCATTATCGAGCAGTTGGTTCAGACCAGGGTGATCCAACAGGATTTCGAGAAGGCGCAGGAGAACTACATTGAGGCGGTGAACAAGGGGTTGCTGAAAATTCTGTCAAAAATGGGGATCAGCACCCTGCGCAGCTACCGGGCGGCACAGATCTTCGAGGCCATTGGGATCCACTCTGATGTAACAGACAGATACTTTGAAGGCACCGTTTCGCGCATCGGGGGGATCGGACTGGAAGAGATTGCTGAAGAGGTCCTGATCCCGCACCGAAAAGCATATACGGAGGATGTCCACTCCATGATCCTGACAGAAGGGGTCTACTCCTACCGGAAACATGGCGAGCACCACGCCTGGAATCCTGAATCGGTGGCCCTGCTCCAGTGGAGCACCCGAAACAACGATTACGTAAAGTACAAGGAGTACTCAGCGCTGGTGGATTGTGAAACGGCGCGACCCGGTTTCCTGAGGGGATTGCTCACCTACAAGCGAAATCCCATCCCACTCGAAGAGGTGGAACCGATGGAAAATATTATGAAGCGTTTTGTGACCGGTGCCATGTCGTATGGCTCCATCAGCAAGGAGGCACACGAAGCCCTGGCCATAGCGATGAACAGGATAGGTGGAAGAAGCAATACGGGCGAAGGCGGAGAGGATCCGGAAAGGTTTGAACCACTGGAAAATGGGGATTCAAGGCGAAGTGCTATCAAACAGGTAGCCAGTGGCCGGTTCGGAGTGACCACCCACTACCTGGTCAATGCCGATGAGATCCAGATCAAGGTGGCACAGGGAGCCAAACCGGGGGAAGGAGGACAGCTTCCCGGACATAAAGTAGATAAGATTATTGCAAAGACCCGCTACTCCATTCCGGGCATTACCCTGATCTCGCCTCCCCCTCACCATGATATCTACTCCATAGAAGATCTGGCCCAACTAATCTTCGACCTGAAGAATGTCAATCCGCAGGCAAAGATCTCGGTAAAGCTTGTTTCAGAGACTGGTGTGGGTACCATTGCTGCGGGTGTGGCCAAAGCATCGGCCGACCTGATTACCATCAGCGGGGCCGAAGGGGGAACAGGGGCCAGTCCCTCCTCCTCCATCAAGCATGCCGGATTGCCTTTGGAGATCGGGCTTGCGGAGACACAACAAACACTGGTGATGAATAACCTGCGACGCAAGGTAGTGCTGCAAGCCGACGGACAGATGAAGACCGGAAGGGATGTGATCATCTCAGCCCTTCTGGGTGCCGAGGAGTTTGGATTTGCCACCAGCGCCCTGGTGGTACTGGGATGTGTGATGATGCGCAAATGCCACCTCAATACCTGTCCGGTGGGGGTAGCCACCCAAAATGTCGAACTGAGAAAAAAATTCCGGGGAAAAGCCGACTTTGTAGAGAACTATTTCCACTTTATAGCTGAAGAGGTTCGCGAACATATGGCCGAACTGGGTTTTCGAACCTTTGATGAGATTGTGGGCCGATCGGATCTGCTTACCAGGGACCAATCGGTCACCCACTGGAAGATCAAAAACCTGGACCTGAGCGATCTGATTGCCTTTTTACCAGAAGGGAAAAAGAATTCACTGCACCGGACCGAGCTGCAGCAGCATAAAATTGAGGGGGTCATCGACCACAGCTTGATAGAGCAGGCGAAACCGGCTTTGGAGAACCGCGAACCGGTCACTATCCATATGTCCATAAAAAATACCGACCGCACCACCGGTGCTATGCTTTCAGGTACCATCGCCGGCAGATATGGAGGAGAAGGACTCTTAGAAGGCACCATCAAGGTGAGGTTTGCCGGATCGGCCGGACAGAGCTTCGGAGCGTTTCTGGTTCCCGGTGTGGAGTTTTACCTGGAGGGTGATACCAACGACTACCTGGGAAAAGGTCTGGCTGGTGGTCGCATCATCGTGGTCCCTCCCGAAGATTCCTCTTTTGAATCGGACCAGAATATCATCATTGGAAACACTGTTCTCTATGGTGCCACAAGGGGAGAGATCTATATCTCCGGAATTGCCGGAGAGCGGTTTGCTGTCAGGAACAGCGGGGCCACTGCTGTTGTGGAAGGAGTGGGTGATCACTGCTGCGAATATATGACAGGTGGCCGGGTGGTGATCCTGGGAGAGACCGGGCGCAACTTTGCTGCCGGCATGAGTGGCGGAGTGGCTTATATACTGGATGAGAAGGGCGATTTCGATTATTACTGCAATATGGGTATGGTGGAACTTTCACTGGTAGAGGATCTGAATGATAAGAAGGAACTTTCGGATCTTATTGCCAGACACTATGAACACACCGGCAGCAAAGTGGCCGAAAAGATCCTGACCAACATGGATGACTATATGGAACGCTTTATTAAAGTAATCCCATATGAGTACAAAAAGGTGCTCATTGAGATGGCACTGGAAGAGACCAGGAAGAAACTGGCCAGTATTGAGACAGATGTGGAAATGATGGGCGATCTATAAAAGAATGAATAATGGGAGATCCTAAAGGATTTTTAAAAATAAAGAAGAAACCGGCTGGCAACAGGCCGATCCATGAACGCACGGACGACTATTCCGAAGTGGAACAGGTGCTCAATTCGGAAGACCGCCAGCTCCAGGCTTCCAGATGCATGGATTGCGGCATTCCTTTTTGTCACTGGAGTTGCCCGGTGGACAATCTGATTCCCGAGTGGAACGATCTGCTCTACCGGGGCGACTGGAAAGGAGCCAGTGAGAGGCTGCATTACACTAATAACTTTCCGGAATTTACCGGAAGGATCTGTCCGGCCCCCTGTGAACACTCCTGTGTTCTGAATATTGACGGAGATGCGGTCACCATCCGGGAGAATGAAGTCGCCATCGTTGAAAAAGCTTTTGTTGAAGGGTATATTAAGCCCAATCCACCTAAAGTAAGAACAGGAAAAAAGGTGGCCATTATCGGCAGTGGTCCGGCCGGAATGGCTGCAGCCGACCAGCTGAACAGGGCGGGCCATACGGTCACACTCTTCGAAAAGGATAGGAAGGCCGGAGGGCTATTGCGCTATGGGATCCCCGATTTTAAGCTCAATAAGCACACTATCGACCGCAGGCTGAAGATATTGATGGCAGAAGGTATTGAGGTAAAGACCAAAACTGAGATTGGAAATGATATCCCGGGAAAGACATTGCTGGAGCAGTTCGATGCGCTCTGCCTGGCCATTGGTGCCATGCATCCCAGGGATCTGGATATAGCGGGCAGGGAGCTGGATGGTATTCACTTTGCCATGGACTACCTGACCCAGCAAAACAAGGTAAACGATGGGGCCTATGTGGCATATGATAACCGGATTACGGCTGAGAATCGCCATGTTCTTGTTATCGGTGGGGGTGATACCGGTTCCGACTGTGTGGGCACTGCCGTTCGCCAGGGTGCAAAAAGTGTGACCCAGATTGAGATTCTGCCCAAACCGCCAGAACAGCGTTCCGGGGATAATCCCTGGCCCTACTATGCGAATACATTGAAAACCTCCACCTCCCACGAGGAGGGGTGTAAGCGCAGATGGAGCCTCACCACCCTGAAGTTCCTGGGGGTGCAGCAGCGCGTAACCCATGCAGAGGTGCAGGAGGTATCATGGGAGCAGGTGAATGGAAACCAACAAATGAAAAAAGTTCCGGGCACCACCGAGAAAATTGAGGCGGATCTGATCCTGCTGGCCATGGGATTTGTACACCCTGTTTATGAAGGGGTACTGGCTGAACTGGATATATCGCTGAACGGCCGGAAGAATATTGATATTGATCACTCCATGGCCACCAGTGTAAAGAAGGTATTTGCTGCGGGGGATGCAGCCAGTGGTGCCAGCCTGGTGGTTACGGCCATCGCCTCGGGACGACGGGTCGCCAAGAAGATTGACGAGTTTCTAATGAACAAACCATTTTGAAGAAGTTTGTAACTTGTGACTGTTACAAAAAATGTGTGATCAGTTCAAAGCAGAACCGGAAGTGTGCGGGACCAACCGGAAGGAGGCTATGATATTGCTGGGTGACCTGGAGCAAGGAACCTTCGCATCAGGATATCCTTCAACTCAGCCTTAATCCGGTCAAAATTCAGCGATCCGCCCAGCTCTTTCTCCATGGAGGTGACCCCCTTGGTCTCAAAACCGCAGGGATTGATATAGGAAAAATAGTCCAGGTTGGTATTCACATTAAGGGCAAATCCATGCATGGTCACATAGCGG
>DAOWNM010000311.1 GCA_030642565.1 Bacteroidota bacterium
ATCGTATACTGAGGCTGGACGCAGCTTCTCTCCTACCTGGTAAAGCGTGTATCCCGACAGGGAGGGCGGCCCCATCCGTTCATCCACATATAAATCAACACTCTCCGGATGATCAAGGACTACAAGGCCAATCTTATCTATGTACATGGCCTCCCACAATTCACCGGTCACCTGCAGGATGTACCTGTTATCCTGCATCTTCATCTGCTCACCCGGGATCTTGATATAGTCGACAGAGGCAGCCGATGGTGCAAATGATTTTGACTCTCCCATGATGCCCAATGGCATACCCAGGGCACTCTTCCACATGATGTCCGTGACAAATTTATACTCCTCCCCGTTCCATGTATAGAGAAAGGGACAGGACCCCTTCAACTGCTGCTGCTCGATCAGATCCTGGTTGGCGGCAGGGAAGAACATATTCTGGGGAACACCATTGGTCCAGAGAATACGGATCACCTCGGCCCTTTCGCGCGATCCAAGGCCGAAATGGATATTGGGTCCTGTAACCACCTTGGACTGGTAAAGACTTCCTGAACGCACCTCCACCTTGGCACCAATTCCATAGTAGTTGTTCTTGGCACTTCCTGCCCTGAGTCCCACCAACTTCATTTTGATAAAGTGATGATTGTTGCCGCCATCGTTGCGGAGCAGGCGAATGGTTCCATCTGTTCCGGTAATGCCCAGATCCAGATCCCCGTCATCATTGTAATCGAAAGTTGTGATACTGCTCCCCGATTTCAAATCTTCCGGCAAAATATCAGGTGAGAGCCAGAGTTTTCCATTCCCATCGCTGTGGTAAAGGAAAACGCCATCACCGCCACTCTGCGTGGATTCTCCCACCACCAGGAGATCCAGGTAACCATCGTTATCAAAATCAAACAGTTCAGCATCGTTCACACGCACATTTTGCAGACTCCGCATCACCTCCTCTGAACTATTGTCCACACTGAAAGTACCATCGCCCTCGTTAATATACATCTCCGAACCGCCGGCTTCTGAAGAGGCAAGAAAAAGATCGAGAAATCCGTCATTGTTAAAATCACCCACGCTTACTGCGCTGGCTCCTTTCATTGCCGGGATACCTGCTTCCTGCGAGATATCCCGAAAGATACCTTGCCGCTGGTTGGAATAGAGCCGGGGGGAACCATCGCTATTGATAACCACCAGGTCGATGTCCCCATCCTCATCAAAATCTCCAAAAGCAGCATCAACGGTCTCCTTATTTTCACCGGCAAGCCCCGACTTCCCTCCCTGCTCAAGGAAAGTGCCATCCGAATTGTTCCTGTAGAGCAAATTGGAACCTGCTCTGGTTACAAATATATCCAGGTCGCCATCATGATCATAATCAAAAAAGAGAGAACCGGTCCCGGGGGCATCATCCCCCACCCCGGCCTGACCGGTGACATCTGTAAAACGCTCGTCGCCCGTACTCCTGTACAACAGGTTGGATCCCTCCTTTACCACATAGATATCAAGGAATCCATCATTATCATAGTCAGCAAACCGCACCGAGGTCTCAGCGCCCATGTGATCAATCCCCGACTCTACGGAGACATCCTGGTAAGCTCCCCACTCGTTCTTCAACAGATAGTGCTGGTAAATGCCTGTCGCAGGGTCGGTACGTCCTACATAGAGGTCCACATCCCCGTCACCGTTATAATCACAGGCCGCCAGGTGGGTAGTCCCCTGTATACCCTCTGAACCTGAACCGGTGCCCGTAAGCAAAAAATCGAGGCCCGCTGTGGCTGTGATATCTGTAAATCTGATGGCTGCCAGTATCTCCTCCCAATCCGCAGCCTGGAAACCCATCTGCTGCTGATCAAAGGTAATCACCGGCGACCCTACAAGTGCGCCTCCCGGCCCTTTCAGATCCATCATTCCCGCCTGGTACGGGGTAGTTACTTTCATATAGTTATGGAATATCATAAAGGATACCGAAGCCTTTGCAATATCCCCCTTTCGCAGCGCTACGAGTGATTGATCGTAATATTCAACCGCCTCCTTGGGGAACTCAGGGAAAACCTGCTGCAACTCCTCCAGCTGCGCCAGGGCCAGGTCCGACTCTCCCTCCCGGATCAGTATCTCCAGCAGATTCAACCGTGGAACAATATTCCCTGGAACTTTTTCAGCCAGCGCTCTGGTATACTCCAGACGTTTGCCAAGCGCCTCCTCTCCCTGCATGGAAGCGTATAGTTCGGTCAGGTTATACAGTGATTTCACATGCCCCGGGGAGAATTCCATAATTTTTTCAAGCTCCTCCACCGCCTTTTCAGACGCACCGCTCATCTCGTATACCTTGGCCAGTATCAGTCTTACATCGGGATCTTCGGGTTGCATCCGAATCGCTTTATAAAGCCACTCTTCGGCCTTCTCAAAAGATCCCATCCTGAGGTATACGATTCCAAGGTTGGCATAACCCATCACTTCGTCGGCATTCAGGTCAATAATCTTCAGAAACTCTGCCTCCGCCTCTTCCAACTGGTTTTCCTCAAGGTATGCCAGACCCAGTGTTTTTGCCGAGATCATCTCTTCGGCCCGCTCCGCATCGCTCCCTTTTTGCTGTTTACATCCCTGACCAGGCATAAGCAATAGCCCGGCAATCAGTATGATAAAGCTTCTGTATCTCATGATTTTCCTTCTATAAACACGGGAGACAAGATACGAAAAACATGCTACTTCAGTCGCATGAATTTCCTAACTTTAGCATATGAAAAAGAGGTTGAAACGTCGTGATTTTCTTGGCCGCACTTCCCTGGCAGTCCTGTCTGCCGCCACACTGGGAGCATGTACAACCAGGGAAAACGCCCCATCAGAAACAGCTGGCTCTCCCCCCCCCGGGAAGAACAACTTTAGCGATGAACTGGTTAAAAACCGTCAGATGCCACGCGACCTGGTGATGAAGATGCTGGATCAGAAGGTGAACCACTATATGCAGCTGTCGCACCACTGTGCCCAGAGCAGCTTTATAGCTCTGAAGGAGCAGTTCGGGCTTAACGGTGAGCAGGTAATCAAAGCGCTGACACCCATGCCGGGTATTGCGGAACGGAGAGAGACCTGCGGAGCGGTCACCGGTCCCCTGATGGCCATGGGACTGATCTATGGCCGGGATTTCCACCATCTGGATGACTGGGAGGCCTACCAGGAATCGCTGATCCCCACCGGTCATTTCTGTAAACAGTTTGAGAAGA
>DAOWNM010000291.1 GCA_030642565.1 Bacteroidota bacterium
CTTTTCATACCTCTTTCTTATGACCGGATTGGTAATAATCATCACAGATGTATAGAGTCCGGCCAGGTTAAAGGTTTTGCTGGGTGCCACACAGGTCAGCGTCAGGTCGGCAATATCTTTACCCAGCGAAGCAAAAGGGATATGTCGGTTTCCGAAAAGGAGCAGGTCGGAGTGTATCTCATCACTGATCAACAAAACATTGTATTTCACACACAGGCCTGCCAGTTGTTGAAGCTCCTCCAATGACCATGCCCTCCCTACAGGGTTATGCGGATTACAGAGAAAAAACAGCTTCACCCCCTCTTTGAATAGGCCCTCCAGATGATCAAAGTCCATTTCGTACCTGCCATCCCTTTTCACCAGTTGGTTGTAGATCAGCTCCCTTCCATGATTGGAGACTGCCGAAAAAAACGGGAAATAGACCGGTGGCTGTACCACCACCCGGTCGCCCGGATCGGTGAACTCCATCACGCACATATTGAGTGCAGGAACTATCCCCGGACTGAAGCCAATGGTATCAGTCTCCACCCTCCAGCCATGCCGTCGGTCCAGCCATGAAGCCACACTTCCTGCAAAGCGGTCCGAACGGAAAGTGTATCCCAGGATTGGGTGCTTTAATCGTTCGCCGATGGCATCAAGAATAAAACCTGCAACCGGGAAATCCATATCAGCTACCCACATGGGCAGCACATCCTCTTTCCCAAAGAGCCTCCCGGCCAGATCATATTTTACACTGTTTGTACCCTTTCTGTCAATGACCGTATCGAAATCGTATCTTATCATATTCTACTTCAAAAAAGCCTCTTTGCCCGGAAAATGCAGTTCGTTAACCGCCTTATCCCGTGGCAGAATAAAATAGTTTGCCTGACTCTCTGCACAAAGCATATCTTCCCCGTCATATAAACGGGCCTCTATTTCGGCAATCCGTTTTTGCCGGTGAACCAGTGTTGCCCGAACAGTGATAATCCCTTTGGAGATAAGAACCGGCTTGCGAAACCGGGAATTCAGCTGGTAAGTGACCCCGGCAGTATCGAGCATCACAAACACCACCCAGCTGGCAATTTCATCCATCATGGTTGCCTGTATCCCTCCATGAAGGATATCGTGAAATCCCTGGAAATGGTCGTTTGGATCCCACTTGCACACAATTTCATCCCCCTCTTTAAAAAACTCCATATGAAGTCCGGCTGGATTGGTGGGGCTACATCCAAAACAGCTGTATCCGGGAAATTCAGCATAGGGATTTTTGAGTTTAGTCATGTCAAAGGCAGTTTTAATAGGTAAAAATACCTAAATCATTTTAACTTTGGATACCGATGGTACGCCCTAAAAAACATCTTGGTCAGCATTTCCTGACCGACCTCTCCATTGCGGGAAGAATCGTGGATGCCCTGAACACCGGTTTCGGCGACACCGTTCTTGAAATTGGTCCGGGTACCGGCGTACTGACCGGGCTACTGCTTGAGAAGGAGATCCAGCTTCTGCCTGTAGAAATCGATAGTGAATCAGTCATATACCTGAAACATAAATGGCCCGTGCTGGATGATTTGATCATTGAAAAGGATTTTCTGAAAATGAATATAGATGACCATACCACCGGTCCATTCCACATTATTGGCAACTTTCCCTACAACATCTCCAGCCAGATCTTCTTCCGGGTACTCGATTACCGGCAGCGCGTTCCTTCAGTGGTATGTATGATTCAGAAGGAGGTGGCCAACCGGATCGCATCTCCGCCTGGCTCCAGAGAGTATGGCATACTAAGTGTCCTGTTACAGGCCTATTTTGACATTGAAAATCTTTTTACTGTAAAACCAGGTTCCTTTTTCCCTCCTCCCAGAGTCACCTCCGGTGTAATCAGGCTTTCCAGGAACAATACGGTCACGCTACCCTGCGATGAAAAACTCTTTTTCAAGGTGGTAAAAACCACCTTTAATCAGCGGCGGAAAATGATCAGAAACTCAATCAAATCTATTTTGCTAAATTTGGACAGCGATTTTGAACTCCTGTCAAAACGTCCGGAACAACTTGGTGTTCCGGAATTTATTAAACTGACAAATTGGGTGGAATCGCAACAAACGGCAGAGCTATGAGCACCAAACTGACCCGTGAATATATCAACGACCTGAGGTCCGTTGTCGAAAAAAGAGATGACAGAGCCGCACTGGATAAGCTCGAACAGCTTCATCCCGCCGATATAGCTGAGATTTACGAAAACCTCTCCCGGGAAGATGCCACTTACCTCTTCCTGCTCCTCGATCCCGAGAAAGCCTCTGATGTACTGGTGGAACTGGAAGAGGACGAACGGGAGACATTCCTGAAAGCACTCCCCTCTGATGTGATTGCCAGCCAGTTTATCGACCATATGGAATCGGACGATGCAGCCGATGTGATCGGAGATCTGGCAGAGGAGAAGAAACAGGAGGTACTGCTACATATCGATGATGTGGAACAGGCTGGAGATATTGTAGACCTTCTCAGTTACGATGAGGATTCAGCCGGTGGATTGATGGCGAAAGAGTTGATCCGGGTGAATGAAAACTGGGGTGTAGCCACCTGCATCAGGGAGATGCGTAAACAGGCCGAGGACCTTGATGAGATCTACTATATCTATGTGGTCAGTGACGAAAATGTACTGCTGGGGATCCTCTCCCTGAAAGCCCTTTTGCTGGCCAGTGCCTCCACCAGGATCAAGGATATTTTTGATGCTGAGATCCGGTCCGTCCAGACAGACACCGATTCCGAAGAGGTTGCCCGGATCATGGAAAAATATGACCTGATTGTTTTGCCGGTCACCGACTCCATTGGCCGGCTTATGGGCCGGATCACCATCGACGATGTGGTGGATGTGATCCGGGATGAAGCGGAAAGGGATTACCAGCTGGCTTCCGGTATTACAACCGATGTGGAAACCACCGACTCGCCAGCACGACTCTCCCGCGCCAGGCTCCCCTGGCTTATCATCGGGCTCCTTGGAGGAATTGTGGTGGCAGCTTTGATTGGAAGGTTTGAAGAAGATATCCAGATCAATCCTGAAATGGCCTTTTTTATTCCCTTGATTGCGGCCATGGCAGGGAACGTGGGAATCCAGTCATCGGCAATCATTGTGCAGGGTATCGCCAGCAACAGTCTGGGATTGGAGAGTACCTACCGGAAACTGGGAAAAGAACTGGTTGTCTCCCTGATGAATGGTCTTATCCTTGCGGGACTCCTTTTCATCTACAACTACTTTATAAGTCACAATCTGGCGCTTACCTTTACCGTAAGTACCTCACTCTTTGTGGTTATTATCTTTGCTGCGCTCTTCGGGACCATGATCCCCCTGGTGCTGAACCGGATGAAAATTGATCCCGCCCTGGCCACCGGGCCATTTATTACGACCATGAACGATATCATGGGGCTATTTATCTACTTCCTGATGGGAAGGATTCTCTATGGTATATTTATCTGACCGGATCTCAAAACGAGGTATTGATCGCCACCACCGGATCCATCCTGGCTCCCTGCCAGGCAGGAAAAATACCGCTGATC
>DAOWNM010000132.1 GCA_030642565.1 Bacteroidota bacterium
GACGGCGGGAAACAGTACGATGGTCCATAGTAACATATTTTGGTTATTGAACGTCTTGTATACAATAACACAAGATAGGGCAAAGGGTTTGAAAAATCCAGTGTACGAAGACGTACACCCATGTACGAAAACGTGCTATTTATCATATTGTACATTATCAGTAAAACCAGCTATGACCGTTTTCATGAGCAATCGGCCGATATTTACAGGCTCTACCTGGAGGGTAAGATGGCCGGTGAGGAGTTCAAGGGGGCGTGGAACAGTTCCATATTCGGACCTGTTTTTCATAAGGAGATCCCGGAGATTGAAAATTACTGCAGGTTTGATTTTGCAAACAACCGCCTGATGTGGGTCGATCCGGCCAACAAATACCTGGAGGGTCATCTCATGTATGTCGATTCAACTTTCTTTGAGGTGTTTACCATTAAATTACTGGAAGGGGATCCGCATACCTGCCTTGATGAACCCAATACCATTTTGATTTCGGAATCGAAACTGGACCAGTATTTTCCGGAGGGGAATCCCATCGGGCAGTCCATCGCAATGAACAACGACTCCATCCTTTATCGGGTGACAGGGGTGGTGGAGGATGCACCAGGGACTTCCCATTTCTATTATGATTTTATCTGCTCCTATTCAACCTATGAATCGAGTCGAAGAACGACATGGTTCAATAACCATATGCAGACCTACATTCTGGTAAGACCGGGGGCCAGCCAGAGTGAGCTGGATGACAAAATCAATGCATCATTGCTGGAGAATATCCGTCCCGATCTGGAGCAATTCATGGGGATTACCCCGGAGGAGTTTATGGAATCGGGAGGGAAGTATGGTGTTTATACCCAACCTCTGCTAAAGATACATCTGGACACAGAGATTGAGGTTCCCAGCGACATTGGATTCAGACCCATTGGGAATCGGACCTACCTGGTCATTTTTGGAGTTATTGCATTTTTTATTCTGGTGATTGCCTCCATCAATTTTATGAATCTTAGCACAGCCCGCTCTTTGAGCCGGGCCAAGGAGGTGAGCCTGCGCAAGGTGGTGGGTTCGGGCAGAAAGCAGTTAATTAGCCAGTTTCTGTTGGAGAGCGTATTCCTGAGCCTGATCTCACTGGTGATCGCCCTGGCGTTGGTCTCCCTGCTTCTGACCCCGTTTAATAATCTGGTGGGTCTGAACCTGGAGTATGGTGATATCTTCCGGTGGTATATGATCCCCTCAGTCATTATCCTGGCCATCCTTGTGGGACTTCTCAGCGGGAGTTATCCATCCTTTGTACTGGCCTCTTTTAAGCCGATTTTTGCCCTGAAGGGAAATGCCAGTGCAAAAAATGGCACCACTGTATTGAGGAATGCCCTGGTGATTATCCAGTTCTCCATCTCCATCATTATCATTGCCGGAACCCTGGTGATATACTGGCAGTTCAGGTACATGACCAACAAGGACCTCGGTTTTGATAAGGAGCAGCTTGTTGTAATGGAGCGAATCCATCCATTGGGAGACGGACACGAAATACAGACTTTTAAAAGGGAGTTAACCAGCCATACCTCTGTCCTGTCGGCCACCAATTCCACCGCCTACCTGGGAGCACCCAATAACAATAATGGCTACGGGATCAAGGGAAGACCACTGAAAGAGATTGTTCTGTTTCATACTTTCTGGACAGATGAAGATTTTATGGAGACCTACCGGTTTGGACTGGCCACCCCCGGCAGCCGCTATTTTTCAGAGGAGTTCTCCAGCGATTCGTCAGCCTGTCTGGTGAACGAGGCTGCCGTTAGGAAGTACAATCTGGAAGATCCACTGAACCAGTCGATCATGTGGGGTGATAATGGTCCGGAGGGAGCCAGGGAGATGCGGATTATTGGTGTGATGAATGATTACCACTTTCTTACCCTGAAGCATGAAGTGGGTGCCCAGATAGTTATTCTGAAACCGCGCGACTGGGGCTGGGCAGGTTATCTGACCGTGAGACTTGCTGCAGGCAAGGAAAATATTGAGGCAGGATTGAAGCAGATGGATGAGACGTGGAAAGCGTTTACCGATGACCAGCCCCTGCAGTACTTCTTTCTGGATGAGGAGCTGGACTCCTATTATGCCGAAGAGAAACGAACCGGGGCCATTACCATGATCTTCTCCATCCTGGCCATTTTTATTGCTTCCCTGGGATTGTTTGGACTCACCCTTTACAACTCTCAGAAACGGATACGGGAGATAGGGATCCGCAAGGTAATGGGGGCCACCGAGAGCAATGTGGTTGCAGTGATCTCAAAAAGCGTCGGTTACGCGGTGGGCATCTCCATTCTCATCGCCATGCCTGTGGCCTACTTTATGATGCAGGACTGGTTGAGGGATTTCCCCTATAATGTGGGATTCCAGCCTCTGCTGTTTTTAATGGCTGCCTTACTGGCCATCATCATTGCTATGGTTACGGTCACTATTACATCACTGAAGGCTGCCCGGATCAATCCGGCTGTTGCACTGCATTATGAGTAAACGCGTTATGTTTCCAATGCGTTTTTAAAACAGTGCTTTCTCTTTTAGAATACGGAAAAAACCGGCATCTACCCAGTAGATGTCGGCATTCCCGTTTTCGGGGGAGTTATAAAGGTTCTTCAGATTGTCATAGTTCCAGTCGGCCTCTTCAATTTCATTGGTACGGGCGACCAGCCCCGGGCATTGTCCATATTCACCAGCGCCCCCATATTCACCGGCTCCGACCATCGGTCATTTTCATCTCTGAAGACGATATAGTAGTCCACCCCGTCGTAAGCGTCGGCCATGACGGCAGCAGGAACAATGATATAACTCTCATCCGGGGCAATAAATGCATTATAGCGGTTGGTTCCGCAATTGACCTGTTGGGGTAGCAGCTCTGGCACCTGGAAGGCACCGTCCACCCATCTGCTGCGGAAGATCTGGTTCAGGCGGCTTCCCTTCTCATTGCGGGTGAAGTAGAGGGTGCCATCACTTGTAACTGAGGGAAAAAATTCTCCGCCATCGGTATTGACCGGTTCCCCCAGGTTTTGCGGAACACCCCACTCTCCGGCATTCCGTTCCACTACCCAGATGTCCTGGTCACCCACCGGTTCGTTGCCATCGGGACGGTTGGAGAGAAAATAGAACTTTGATCCGTCTGCAGAGAGTGCAGGTTCAAAATCCATCACCCCGGGTCCGCCCGAAAAGGGAACAATCTCCGGAGGCGTCCATTTCCCGTTCACCTCTTTTGTATAGAGGATGGTTGTCCCAGGAAGGGCCAGGAGAGATCGGGGAACGGGGTTTGTGTGTTGGTTGGTTCCGTGGCCGTTGCAGGAGATGAAGAGCGCTACGGTGATGGCCACAAAAAGGCCTGCAGGGATGATCCTTATAAGTTTCATGATGAAATAAGAATGAAATTGATGGTACAATATAGATGCATAGAGGCGGAATTATCCTATATCGAAAGAAATATTCTTCCTGCATTATAATTAGGTGTTCTTTCAGAAATCTACTCCTCAACTCCGAACTTGAAGATGGTCTGGGAGACAAATTTATCGCCCGGACGAAGCACGGTGGTGGGGAAATCAGGCTGGTTGGGTGAATCGGGGAAATGCTGGGTCTCCAGGCACATTCCTGAATGCTGCTCATATGTTCTACTACCAGACACCAGCGTACCATCCAGGAAGTTTCCAGTATAGAACTGCACTCCGGGCTCGGTGGTGAGCACCTCAACGAAACGTCCTGTCTTGGGATCCAGTACTTTAGCTGCCAGTCTCTTTTCACCCTCAGATCCATCGATAACATAATTGTGGTCATAACCCACCGGGTCGCCTCCCACCTCGTCAAAACGCTCCCCGATTACAAAAGGTTTCCTGAAGTCAAACGGTGTGCCCTCCACATAAGCAAGTTCGCCTGTGGGGATTAGTTCATCTGTCACAGGAGTATACTTCGATGCATTGATATATAATATATGGTCCAGGATGGTCCCTTCACCCGCCAGGTTGAAATAGGTATGGTTGGTCAGGTTCAGCACAGTGGCTTTGTCGGTTTCAGCTTCATAGGTAATAATGAGCTGGTCCATCAGCAATTCATAGGTTACAGTTACCATGAGGTTTCCGGGATAACCCTCTTCGCCATCCGGACTCGTATAGGTAAGTTTCAGAACGGACCGTTCGGCACAACCGATCACCTCCGGGGACCAGAGTTTCTTGTCAAAGCCTTTCAATCCTCCATGCAGGGCGTTGTTCCCGTTATTGACTGCCAGCTGGTAACTCTCCCCATCCAGGGAAAATTGAGCATTGGCAATCCGGTTGCCATATCTGCCCACGATGGCTCCGAAGTAAGGGTGGCCCTCCAGGTACTGATCCAGGTTATCAAAACCGAGGGTGATATTCCTTATTTTGCCATTCTTGTCGGGGGTATGAATTCCTGTAATTATTCCTCCGTAATTGGTAATTGTAACTGTAATATCCTTCTCATTTTTGAGGGTATAGAGCATGGCAGAATCTCCTTCCGGTGTCATTCCGAAGAATGACTTCTCTACTTTACATTTGGGATTCTTCTGTTCAGTAGCAGCTTCTCTTTTTTTACCTGGATTACACCCGGTCAGTATCAGGATGAGAGCAACAATCAATGAAAGTCCCGAAATAAGCGGATAGTTCGATAGTCCGTAAACTCTTTTGTTCATAGTATATAGGGTTATAATTGTTGGTAATGATTATTAAATTACTAACTATTTTTAAATTCCAGTCTTTCGCCCCGAACCATCTCATTAAAGAGACCATCCTTATAGGCCAGCTGTCCGTTTACCCAGGTGTGGCTCACTTTTGAATGGAACGTTTCACCCTGCAGGGGCGACCAGCCACATTTATAATGGATGTTTTTATGGGCTACGGTCCACTCCTGCTCCAGATCCACCAGTACCATATCTGCTTTTAATCCGGGTTCAATAAAACCGCGATCCTTTACACCAAACAGCCTGGCAGGGGCATGGCACATCTTCTCCACCACCTTCTCGATTGTTATTTTCTCCTGGTGAACCAGTTCAAGCATAACCGTTAGTGCATGTTGTACCATGGGACCGCCCGAAGGTGACTGGAAATACTTGCTCTGCTTCTCCTCAATGGTATGTGGTGCATGATCGGTGGCAATCACATCCAGTTTATCATTCAACACTCCAGCCAACAACGAATCGCGGTCATAGATCGTCTTTATGGCCGGGTTCCACTTGATTAGGGTACCCTTTCGTTCATAGTCCCCATCATGGAACCAGAGGTGATGAATGCAAACCTCCGCAGTAATCCGTTTCTTTTCAAAATCGGTTCCCTGTTGAAACAGCTCCAGCTCTTTTGCAGTCGAGATATGAAGTACATGCAGCCGGGCGTTATGCTTTTTGGCCAGTTCCACTGCCAGCGAACTGGAGAGGTAACACGCCTCCTCGCTGCGGATCAGCGGGTGCTGACTCACCGGTACATTTTCTCCATATTCCGCTTGTGCCTTCTCACTGTTCTTAACAATGGTAGCCTCATCTTCACAATGGGTGGCAATCAGTGTTGGTGATCCGGCGAAGATCTTCTCGAGCGCTTTAGGGTCATCCACCAGCATATTTCCGGTGGAGGAGCCCATAAAGACCTTGACTCCGCAGTTCCTTGATGGATCAAGTTTTTTTATCTCCTCCATATTGTTGTTGGTGGCTCCCAGGTAGAAGGAGTAGTTGGCCATGGAAACCTCCCGGGCCCGTTGGTACTTCTTCTCCAGTTCATCAATGGAGGTGGTTTGCGGTTTGGTATTGGGCATCTCCATAAAGGAGGTGATCCCGCCTGCCACAGCAGCTTTCGATTCTGTGGCGATCTCTGCTTTGTGGGTCAGACCCGGTTCCCTGAAATGGACCTGGTCATCGATAACGCCAGGCAGAAGGAATTTTCCGCCAGCATCAATCACCTCTGCCAGCTCCTGTTCCGCACCCGGTTCCCCGGTTCCGACCGCACGAATGATTCCTCCCCTTACCAGCACAAAACCGCGGGTAATAAGTCCATCGTTTACAATCTTTGCGTTAATAATCAGGTAGTTGTTCATAGAATCATCTATTTAATCGGTTGTAACCTCGTTACATTCTTCGCCTTGGCTTAGGACGTTCTTCGCCTTCGGCTCAGAACCTTTGGTTCGGTTCAGTTCAGTTCCCGGGATACTATCCCGTTGGTAGTTTCTGAACCAGCTTCCTGTCTTTAATCCGATCACCCCGAAAACGGCTTCGCTCACAATTTTCCCCGACATTTTTGAGGTTCCCTCTTTTCGGTCTGTAAAGATAATGGGAAGCTCCACCACATTGAAGCCGTATTTCCATGCCTTAAATTTCATCTCGATCTGAAAAGCGTATCCTTTGAACTTAATCCTGTTCAGGTTGATCACTTCCAGTACTTCCCGGCGGTAACAGACAAAACCTGCTGTGGCATCCCGTACCTTCATGCGGGTGATCAGCCTGACATAGACCGAGGCAAAGTAGGAGATCAGTACCCGGCTTATGGGCCAGTTCACAACATTCACCCCCGATATGTACCTGGATCCGATGGCCACATCAGCCGAACTGTTTTCACAGGCATCAAATAACATGGGCAGATCATTAGGATTGTGGGAGAAGTCGGCATCCATTTCACATATATATTGGTAATCCTTCTCCAGGGCCCAATGAAAACCTTTGATATAGGCGGTCCCCAAGCCCAGTTTTCCGGAACGTTCCACCAGGTGTAGCGACCTGGTATGCTTTGATTGTAACTCTTTGATCCGCTTTCCGGTACCGTCGGGTGAGTTATCATCTACAATCAAAAGGTGCACCTTTATGGGAAGTCCCAGGACCGCTTCCACAATCCTGTCAATATTTTCAATCTCATTATATGTGGGTACAATGACCAGCAGTTCACTCATATTGTAATGGAGTAAGAGACAAAATTACACCATTTTTTGAAGTTTTTGTTAGACAGATAAAAGTAAAGCATTATATTTGCAGCCCGTTTGGAGAAGCGGTATTCTTTGAAAAGTGTTTTGTTAAAAACTGATTACCAGTCGGATATGATTTATTATAAAAAAAATCAACAAAAGATTTGGAGAATCAAAATGAAAGCACTTATCTTTGCATCCGCTTTTAACAAGCAGTTGTTCTAAAAATGATGTAAATTGTGAAGAAAGGTTTTTGAGGATTCGGATAAAGTTTTTATCTTTGCAGTCCGCAAAACGAAAGTGAAACGGAACAAAGTTCTTTGAAAATATTGAAGTAAGAAATAGGTAAAGAAGTCACCTAAAATTCCAAATGAATTTATAGGAGTGAAGAATCCTTGAGCAAATTAAATTTTTTTTACAACGAAGAGTTTGATCCAGGCTCAGGATGAACGCTAGCGGCAGGCCTAACACATGCAAGTCGAGGGGTAACGATGTCTTCGGAC
>DAOWNM010000340.1 GCA_030642565.1 Bacteroidota bacterium
AAGACGATGCTCCTCTGCCAGTCCATCTTTGACCACCATTACAGAGGTCTGCTCCATTGACTCACCCTCCAGGACCGCAGGGCGTTCGATGATTCCCAGCATATAGGTCTCCTCCAATACATTGGCAATCAACTGGCCTGTCATTGCCCACCTGTCGGATATGTTCTCTCCTATTCCCATGGTGGAGGCGATGCTATTGTAGTCATTGGTAAACGCTGCAATCAAGTTGTTGCCAATAAGCGAATCATAGAAAAAGTAGAGATGTGAATTGCTCTGCAAGCTGTCTATTTCCCGCTGAACTTGCTGATCCGGTTTATAAATGGGGAAATCGAATGGGGCCACCAGGTTCTCATGCATCCACGGTTTGTTCTTGGTATACTCATACCTGAACTTTCCCTCCCGGGGAAACATGAAATAGACCAGCACAATACTGATGAAGTAAATAAGAACGATCCGGATGGTTTTCCAGAATTTAACGATACCCTTGATCCAATTCATGGAGTGAATTTAAAATATCTTATTCAACTTTTAACCTCTCCCTTGTATTTTTGTTCAAAAGCTTGTAAACTGCATTTTCTTTAGGTAAAAAGGATCATGACCAAAGGGACCACTTTTCACGGTTACATACCCATTATGCGCGAACCGGACCATTCATCGCAGATGGTCTCGCAGTTGTTGTTCGGAGAGGAGTTCATCCTGCTGGAGAGGAGTAGCAACTGGCTCTCTATTTCGCTTGATTTTGACGGTACTGAAGGGTGGGTGATGAAACAGGGCGTAGAACTCAGAGATGTTGAAAATGGGACGGAAAAGGGGACTTATGGAGCTGTCAGACTGGCTTCACTGCCATCAACGACCATTCTGGATCTGACCCTGGGGCAACAACGGATCATACCGGCCGGTGCGGTCTGGAACAGAGAAAGCGGGAATACGCTTTCGTGGTATGAACACAATTTTGAACTAATAAGCGGAGAAGGGTTTATCTCTCCGGGAGCAAGCACCAATCCACGGAAGATCGGTAAACGGATCGTTTCCCTCCCCGCAATCCCGGGTGGAAGATCGGGATTCGGGTTTGACGGACCCGGACTGGTGCAGATGCTCTGCAGGATGATGGGAAAGAACATACCCCGCTACTGCCACCAGCAAGCTGAATTGGGTAGCACCATCAACTTTATGAACGAAGTTGAAGAGGGCGACCTGGCCTTTTTTGACAATGAAGAGAATGAGATCATCCATGTGGGAATGATCCTCGATGAAGGGAACATCCTTCATTCTGATACCTGTGTAAGCATAGACCTCCTGGATCATCATGGGATTTACAGCAATGAACAGGAGCGATATACCCATAAGCTAAGGGTCATTAAACGAATTTGAACCATCTATCGGAGAGAAGATATGCCAGGTGATTACAGATATGACTATCCCAGAGCTTCCCTTACCTCGGATGTAGCAGTTTTACGGCTTAATGAGTTACCTGAGATCCTGCTGATACAGCGCAAGGACCCTCCATTTAGGAAGATGTGGGCCCTGCCCGGCGGATTTATGGAGATGGAAGAGACACTCGAGGAGGCGGCCCGCAGAGAGCTGATGGAGGAGACTGGCATCAGGGCCGGTGAACTGATCCGTTTCGACACCTATGACAAACCTGGGCGCGATCCCAGGGGACGCACCATCACCCAGGTATTTGTAATGATCTGGAAAGAGGAGATGGGAATACCGAAAGCAGGCAGTGATGCAGCCGGAGTGCAGTGGTTCGGTCTCACCGAACTTCCCGCACTCGCTTTTGATCACAAGGAGATTGTTTCCAATGTCATTCGTATGATCAGGGAGGGGGAATAAGGAGCCGGATCACTAAATGATCATCCCGGCACCAACAGTGTTGTTGGTGGCCTCATCTATAATGATGACGCTCCCTGTGATATGGTTCTCCTTATAGGAGTCGTAGAAGATCGGTTTGGATGTTTTAATAGTGATCCTGGCAATCTCATTCAGTCCCACCGACAGATCCTCCCTGTTCTCCTCCAGATTGTTGATATTCACCTTATACCCTACTCTCCGGATAATTCCCCTTAATTCGGAAGTGGTATGGCGTATCACATACTTGCCTCCCATCACCATGGGCTTCTCGCTTAACCAGCATACCATCAGATCCACCTCCTGGGCCACCTTTGGTTTCGAAGCCACCGGAACAATCATATCACCCCTGCTGATATCAATATCGTGAGCCAGCCTGAAGGTAACCGACTGTGGAGGAAATGCCTCCTTCAGCTCGCCGGTCATGGTATCGATGGCCTCCAGTGTGGTCTCTATGCCACTGGGCAACACAGTCACCTTTTCGCCAGGTTTCCATACTCCCCCTGCAATACGGCCGGCATATCCACGATAATCGTGATACTCCTCACGCAGCGGACGTATCACATACTGTACCGGGAAACGGCAGTTTTTGAAATCAGCATCGCTGCGAATATCGATGGTCTCCAGCGCCTCCAGCAGCGTGGGACCATCATACCAGTCCATGGTCTCACTTCAGTCTACCACATTGTCCCCCTTCAGGGCACTGATGGGAATAAAGCGGACATCAGCAATATTCAGCTGCTCCTTAAATGGTTCAAACTGTGACTGGATATCTTTAAATACCTCCTCTTTGTACTCCACC
>DAOWNM010000004.1 GCA_030642565.1 Bacteroidota bacterium
TGACCGCACCACCCCTGCACTCCAGGTGTTGATTGATTCATTATCCAACCGCAGCGAACTGATCAGGTTGATGGCATCCACTACAGGCATTCCGTGCCTCAGAACACCGGAGATAAGTTTGGCATAGTTCCAGAATTCACTGTTGAACTGGTGCGACAACCCTCCCATTGTCACCTTGTAACCATACTTATCCACATACTGGAAGTCATACCGTTTGGCTCCATCTTCACCTTTGATTTTCAGTATTTTACCTTTGGTCACTTTTGAGGGAATCGGGAATGTGTCTTCCTCCTTGCGGCCGGTAAAGATCTCATAAGGTCTTCCATCCAGTAAACCTATAAAGGCAATCCAGTCCTCCTCGTTGTTTTTAAACCTCAGAATCTCTGCCTCCAGTTCACCGGGTCGTTTGATGGGAAACTGTGTCTCCTCCTTTTTCTTATCTTTGGCCAGCAACACCCCTGTCCTGGAACCATCACGATAGACAGTCACCCCCTTGCAGCCACTCTCCCACGCTTTTACATACAGATCACCCACAAGATCCTCCTTTACATCCGAAGGCAGGTTGATGGTTACGCTGATGGAGTGATCGACCCACTTCTGGATGGCTCCCTGCATCTTTACTTTCTTCATCCAGTCCACATCATTGGAGGTGGCCTTGTAGTAAGGTGACTGCTTTACCAATTCCTCCACATCACTGTCGCTGAAACTTTTCACCTCTTCGGGATCCATCCCGTTTACCTTCAACCAGGTCAGGAAGTTGTGGTGGAACACATTGTACTCCTCCCAGCTGTCGCCCACCTCGTCCACAAAGGTCACATCGACCTCTTTGTCGCTGGGATTCACCTTCCTGCGACGCTTGTAAACCGGAAGGAACACCGGTTCAATTCCCGAGGTGGTCTGTGTCATCAGGCTGGTGGTTCCTGTGGGGGCGATGGTCAGCAAAGAGATGTTCCTTCTTCCATGCTGTTTCATCTCTTTTAAAAGTTCGGGGTCTTCCTTCCCAAGTCTCTTCATAAAAGGATTATCCTTCTCTTTCTTAAAATCGAATATGTCAAAAGGACCCCTTTCCCTGGCCATGTTAACCGAAGAACGATACGCTTCAAGGGCAATGGTTTTGTGAACCTCTACAGAAAAGTCAATGGCATTTTCGCTGCCGTACTGCAAACCCAGTCCGGCCAGCATATCCCCTTCCGCAGTGATACCGACACCAGTTCTTCTGCCTTCGAGTGCCTTTTTCTTAATATTCTCCCACAGGTTCACCTCAACTCTTTTGATCTCCTTATCCTCTGGATCTGCATAGATCTTCTCCAGGATAGCCTCCACCTTCTCCAGTTCCAGGTCGATGATATCGTCCATAATGCGCTGGGCAAGACCCACATGTTTGCGGAATTTCTCCCAGTTAAACCTGGCATCAGCTGTAAAGGGCTCTTCAACATAGCTGTAGAGGTTGATGGCCAGTAAACGGCAGCTGTCGTATGGACAGAGAGGAATCTCACCACATGGATTGGTTGAGACGGTCCTGAAACCCCGGTCGGAATAGTTGTCAGCCACCGATTCGCGGATGACAGTATCCCAGAAGAGGATCCCCGGTTCGGCCGATTTCCATGCATTGTGTACAATCTTTTGCCATAGGGTCCCTGCATCAATCTTTTTGATATGGGTAGGCTGATCCGAATCGATGGGATATTGCTGGGTATAGGTAGTTCCCTCTATCACCGCTTTCATAAACTCATCATTGATCTTTACCGAAACATTAGCGCCAGTCACTTTGCCCGACTCCATCTTGGCATCGATAAAGTGTTCCGCATCGGGGTGTTTAACCGAAATACTAAGCATTAGTGCCCCCCTTCTGCCATCCTGGGCCACTTCCCGGGTTGAGTTGGAGTAACGCTCCATAAAAGGTACCACACCTGTAGATGAAAGGGCACTGTTCAGTACCGGACTACCCGATGGACGGATATGAGAAAGGTCGTGACCCACTCCGCCGCGTCGCTTCATCAACTGAACCTGCTCCTGATCAATTTTCATGATCCCGCCATAGGAGTCAGCATCTCCATCATGCCCGATCACAAAACAGTTGGAGAGACTGGCAATCTGGAAATTATTTCCTATCCCGGTCATAGGCGAACCCTGCGGAACAATGTATTTAAATCCCCGCATCAATTCAAAGAGCTCCTCTTCGGAAAGGGGATTGGGGTATCGTTGCTCTATACGGCCGATTTCTGATGCCATCCGCTTGTGCATATCATCGGGGGTAAGCTCGTAGATCACTCCCTGTGAATCTTTCATGGCATATTTGTTCACCCAGACCCTGGCGGCCAGTTCATCCCCTTTGAAATACTCCAGAGAAGCTTTAAAGGCTTCATCAAAACCATAAGTCTCTTTGAGCTTCGCTCCCTTAGCTTTCACTGTTTTTTTCTCACCTTTGAGCACTTGATCAACAAACACCAGGTTCTTTTGTGGGACTGCCTTTTCTGCCATTCTCTTCTTAAATTTTAATCTTCAGGGTATGTGCCTGCTTGAACACACAAATTAGTCAATGGATTTACGCTTATCAATCCATAGTTATTAAAACCTATTAACAAACTCGTAATCGCCTTTATATCTGACTGTTGCGGAATCCAACCTCTGGAATAGAGGGAAATAAGCCCACCTCCACACGGTAAAAAATCAAATGATTTTTTTACAAAACAGGTTATGAAAACGGGGTCCTAAACTGATACAGATTTCGCGAAATGAAATTAAGAAGAATTCAATAGCAGAATGACTGATTTCCGTTCCATTTATCAACAAGAAATTAACCCTCGGGCTAACTCCATGAAAGGCAGACAGATGAGAAAAACATCAATAAATAATTCATCGAAACCCTTCTATTAATCTGATTTACTGTTGATTATATAGAGCTGCTGAATTGGGTCCATTTCACCAATCCCACTGTTTATGCGGGATTGCTGATACATATAACGGGTGCAAAAAAAAGTGGTTCCCGGCCAATAAAAAAGAGGCGCTCCTTCATATGGAGCGCCTCTTGACAAAAAATCATCCAATTGCCCTGCTAAAACTTGTATGCAACGCTGAAGTTCCAGGTAAATCCGTTTCCGAAATAGACCCTGTTGTTCATGTTCACACCATTCCACTCATCCTCCACGCCATCGGGATGGTAATTGGTATCAGATTGTGAAATAAACTGCTTGTTCAGTACATTGTTGGCATTGAACCTGAAGTTCAGGCTTTTGCGATCTTTCATATAAATTTTATATGAAACCCCCGCATCCAGCAGACCGAAAGAGGGCAGCTCCAGGGAACCTTCGTGATCCTCTGCATCAAAGCTTCCAGGATTAATCCTGGCATAAAGATTAGCATAAAAACGATAGTCAAGGTCCACTGAGAGTCCTTTAACAATTTTGTAAGTTCCCAGAAGACCAAAGCTGGTCTGAGCAGCATCACCCACCTTCACGCCATCGAGGTACAGAATCATATCATCACCTCCAATGGGGTTGCGGTTCTCGTCCCAGATACGGGCCTTCACATCACCAGCATAAGTCCAGCTACCGATGGAAGCAAAACCACGAATCGAGAGAGGCCTGATGGGTTTGGCTTCGAATTCAAGCTCCACACCAGCATGGATCTCTGCCACATTTTCGAAAAGTGCTATATCATCACGCTCTCCATCACCGTCAAAGTCTCCTGATTGACGAATCTGACGATCGCTCCAACTGGTATAGTAAACATTCAGATTCACATCAAGATACTGACTCCTGTAACCATAACCGGCTTCAAGTCCCAGCACACCTTCATTTCCCACATCTTCATTTACTTCGTTCAGGTAGTTCAGGAAGAGATCGTCGAAGAAGGGCTGACGAGAGTAGTAACCTGCATTAACAAATACATTGTGATTGTCGGTGAGGTTGTAGTTGGCGCCTGCCTTGAGATTATATCCGGGATGACGCAGTTTTTCAGAGACCTGCTCATCAGGATCGGAGTATGAGTGATAGTCGAAACGCTGGTAGGACTGGGTAGAGACAGCAGCCTGTACAAAGGTAGAGAGCTTCTGAGTTTTATACTCAAGCTGTCCAAAAGCACCCATATAAGAGATGCGCTCGGTATTAAAATAATCCAGCTTATCATCTGTCTCTCTGTTTTTGTCGGTCCAGAACAGATAAGGACTTGCTGTATGCTCCTGAGTATAGACCTGGCCTCCCGGGAATATCTCCTGGAATCCGTCACCGTTGTAATTGTCATCCCAGTATCCGTCGAGTCCCCAAAGGTTATCAACCAGCCTGAAGTGCTGACCATAGTAAGTTCTTAAGTCAGTACCCACATTGAATGAGAGGTTCTCGTTAATCTCATGGTTGAGGTTAACCACAGCACCCAGCCACCTGTGCATATTCATGGAAGCACGACGAACAGCAGCATGATCACCATAGGATCCAATTGTTTTACCAGGTATATGCCAGTCCTCTGAACCATCGTTTACAATGGCCCTGTTATTTTGTTCGATCTGGTCAAAATCAAGCTGGCCGTCTGCGTCATATAGATAGTAATCACGACCATAACCACCGGTTCCTCCACCTGCTCCGGTCGATCCGTAAAGTACGGTGGAGAGCGAAGACTTGTCACTGATGTTCCAGTCCCAGTTCAGGTTGGCAACCGGCTTGTGATAGAAGTTCTCGCGCAGGGAGTACTCCTCGCCCTTATACATTCCCCAATTGCTGTTGTAACGCTGCTCTTCGTTGGTGATATCACCATCACCATCGCGATCGTAGGAGCTCAGGTTCTTGGTATAGTTCTGATAGTGCCACTGTGGTGCGCCAGTAACGGAAAAGTTGAATTGATGCTTATCCGAAGGTTTGTATCCAAGTGAGAAGAAGTAAGTCTGACCCTGACCCTGGGTTCCGTCATTGTAACCATTACCCTGCCAGTGAGAAAGAAGGATACTGGCTCCCCAGCCGTTTTCGCCCATTCCAGTGGAGTAGCTGCCCACATACTTCATGTAGCCGTCATTTCCCACCATGGCGCTTAAACGTCCGCCTGAAACCATATCGGTTGCCTTGGTAACCACGTTGATGGTAGCACCAACAGAGGAGATGGCCAGCTTAGAAGACCCCAGTCCCCGCTGAATCTGAACTGCAGTAGCAATTTCAGTAAGTCCCTGCCAGTTGGACCAGTAAACCTTGCCATCTTCCATGCCGTTTACCGGCTGACCGTTAAACAGCAATGCCAGGTTCACCTGATCGAAACCACGGATATTGATCCTTGAGTCTCCATAACCGCCTGCCTGACTTCCAACATAAACGGAAGGAGTGTTTTTCATGATCTCGGGAAATTCCTGGTTCCCTGACTTGGCTATAATCTCAGGAAGCTTGATTGTGGAAACGGCCACGGGAGTCTCCCGGTCCTTTGCCACGTCAATCACACCATAACCAGTAACCACTACCTCGTCCATAGAGGTTGCATCAATAACAAGGGTAACCTCCCCAATGCCTGTAGCCGTTGTAAGGTTAAAAGCGAGGGTCTGTGATTTATACCCCATGAATGAGATCACTATTTCACCGCTCTGGGCAGTAGTATTCAGCTCAAACGTACCCTCCGAATTGGTAATGGTACCATTAGTGGTTCCTGCTTCAATGATATTTGCACCGGGCAGGGCCCCTCCCGATTCTTCCTCTAATACAGTTCCTCTAAGTACCCCCTGACTCATTACAGCCATGGACATCGCCACAACTGCAAGTGAGAGTACCAATCTTTTCATTTTTTTCATAGACTTTAATTTTAAATATTGAATGCAAATTTATGTGATTACATGTATGTTCATATTAAATAAAGGTTAAGAAAAAGTTTAGATTTTTCATTGTTGT
Organism: Bacteroidota bacterium; assembly: GCA_030642565.1. Classification (GTDB taxonomy): domain Bacteria; phylum Bacteroidota; class Bacteroidia; order Bacteroidales. The sequence continues at coordinate 5,859 of DAOWNM010000004.1, forward strand.
TTAGTACCCCGAAAATAGAAAGAAATAGCCGCACCAAACGATACTTTAGAGCAGATTCATTTCGGTTTTTATACACACTTTTTCAAGTATGGAAGATGTGGCTCCAACCCGCTCAGACACGAAGTTTGCGGCGATCCGGGATGTGGTTTTCAACAGGTTTGGATTCTCCAATTGTTGACGAACGGTGAATAACAGCTCCTTTTCGCTTCCGATAGGGAAGGCACCGCTAAGGGCGGTGAGTTCAACCGCTTCGGAGAATTTTCCATATTCAGGTCCGAATATCACCGGTAACCCGTAGGTGGCTGCTTCCAGAATATTGTGAATGCTCTTGCCAAAACCGCCCCCGATATAGGCCAGGGTTCCATATCTGTAAAGGTATGAGAGCTTGCCAATGGTATTCACCAGGATCACCCTGGTTCCGTCGGGAATCTCCTCTTCCAGCTCTGTATAGAGTACGCTGCCGGGAAAACGCTCCTGCAGACTGCGAATGTGGCTATCCGAAAGCTCATGGGGGGCAATGATCCACCGCACCTCATCGGACAGCTCCCTGAATGCATATGCCAGGTGTTGTTCGTCCTTTTCCCAGGTGCTGCCGGCAACAATGACTGTGGAATTCTTTCCAAAGCTCTCAAGTGCTGGATGACTGAACTGGTCATGCAAGAGTTTATGTACACGGTCAAAACGGGTATCACCCGCTACAGTAACCCGGTGGAAACCTATTCCGGAGAGCAGCTTTTTCGAATCACTGTTCTGTACGAAAATGTGGGTAAAGAAATCCAGGAATCGCCGGTACCACCTTCCATACCATCTGAAAAAAAGCTGGTCGGGCCTAAAATTCCCCGAGACCAGGTAAAGCGGAACCTCCTCTGTTCTTAACTGCTGCAGAAAGTGATACCAGAACTCATACTTGATAAAAAAAACCATCTCCAAGGTAAGCAAATCCAGCATCTTTTTCGCATTGCGCCTGGTATCGAGGGGCAGGTACATCACATAATCGGCCCCCGTATAATCCTTTCGTTTCTCATAGCCCGAGGGTGAAAAAAAGGTGAGCAGGATTCTATGGGAGGGATGACGCTCCCGGATCGCTTCAATCACCGTCCGTCCCTGTTCAAACTCTCCCAGCGAAGCGCAGTGGAACCAGATCACCTTATCGTCCCGGTCAATAGCATCTTCTAATTTTTTATACCAGCCCCTTCTACCCTTCAGCCATAATTTAGCTTTCCGGTTCCAGGGCGAGATGATCATTGCCATCAGCCAGTAGATCCGGATCCCTATATTATAGAGCAGAGTCATGAGGTATGGTTATGATTGTTTTCTTGTATAAAGGCTCACCAGCCAAACGGCAAGAAAAGCCACTACCCAGGAGACAAACCGGACACTGATCACCGTATCGAGCATGGTCAGTTCGGACCAGACCACGGTGGTCACAAACCCGGTAACCAGTCCCGCTATGGTGCCCTGCCAGGTCACTTTTTTCCACGTTAGCATCAGCAGGATCAGGGGACCGAAAGAGGATCCCAGTCCTGCCCAGGCATAGGAGACCATGGAGAATATTAGCTTGTCGGAGGTAAGGGCAATCACAAAGCCTATCAGCCCTACTGCTATGGTAATCCAACGGCTGCCTTTCAGCAGAGCTTTATCACCCACATCCCAGCCAAGGGTCCGGTGAAAAAGGTCTTCTATGATGGAGGAGCTTATCACCAATAGCTGACTGTCGGCTGTGGACATCATGGCCGCAATAGCCCCGCTCACAAAGATTCCGGCCAGCCATGCAGGTAGCAACTCATTAGCCAGATGGGGCATCACCTTCTCAATATCATCAAACATCCCCTGTTCATAGAGTCCCGCCCCAATAATGCCAATAAGAAGCGCTCCGGAAAAAGCGGGAATCACCCAGGCAATGGCGATGCGCCTGGAGATTTTAATCTGTTCAGCTTTTCTGATGGCCATAAACCTGGTCAGCAGGTGTGGTTGGCCCATATATCCCAATGCCCAGCTCAGTCCGCTGATAATCATAGCAGCCGCTCCCCAGCCTGTTCTACCCCCGGTCCACGAAAGAAGGGAATGCCCCTCACGGGCTACCAGCTCAGCAAGTGGTTGTGTCCCCTGTTGGATCTCCTTCAGCTCTGCCAATCCAACCAACGGTAGCACCACCAGTGTACCGACCATAATGATTCCCTGAACCATATCGGTCCATGCCACTGCAAAGAACCCTCCCATCATGGTATAGAAAATGATGACCACTGCCCCGATGATCATCCCGGTGGACTGATCCAGTCCAAAGGTCACATTGAGGATTTTTCCCGCTCCGTTAAACTGGGCCGAGAGGTAAAAAATAAAAAAAAATATAATGATAAAAGTGGCCAGCACACGAATGGCCGGTTGCCCCTTCTCAAACCTGGCTGCCAGGAAAGTGGGTAGTGTTATGGCACCCAACCGCTCTGTCTCTTCACGCAGGGCCCTGGCAATAAAAAACCAGTAAAAAATGATTCCCGATACACATCCCAGCGCAGTCCAGAATTCCATCAGTCCGGAAGCAAAAGCTGCACCGGGCAGACCAAGCAACAACCAGGCGCTTTCGCCCGATGCTCGTTCAGAAAATGCAACCACCCAGGGATTCAGTTTTCTTCCGGCAATAAAAAAGTCCTTATGTGATTTGTTGATGTTGTAGGTGATGAATCCAACCACGAGGATCACCACCAGGTAAAAGATAAAACCTATGAGGGCAAAATTCATGCCCTAATATAGAAAAAACATGGGAGATCAATCGGGAAATTCAGTGGATCCGTTGGGCTGGTATGTATAATCCATAAGCGCCTCACTCTATTTGTTACCTTGGTCCCCTTCAAGGGAGGCGACCTCTTTTACCAGCATCTTCACATAATTACCGGCTGAAGTCTTCTGTACCCACACCTGGAATGCCTCTACGGTATCGCTGAGGGTTACAAACTGCAACTGCTCCTCTACCTCCCGGTATCCGTTGTAAAAACTGCGGGCATCGTCCAGGGTCTCAAATGCACCCGCCAATGCAAATCCATTCTTCTGGCCGGGTATATTGAAACCCGGCAGTTCAATGGTCCCCTCTCCTATCAGCACCCTGTATCCTTCATTGATGATATCGGGAAGAGGGTCCTTTTCATATGGAAATTTATAAAACTCACTATCTTCAAAGGAGTATCCGAACTGGTAATATGTTACATTACCAAGAAATCTCTCAGAACTCAGAAGGAACTCTCCAGTTCTGTCAGGTCCTCTAAACATCTTACATCCTGCCGACGCAAGGATCAGGACCACCAAAACCACATATCTGTAAATCATCTTTTCCCCTATTAATTTCTTCTAAAAGGCCGCCATCAAAAGATCAATGTCCTTGGAGGGAATCCTGAGCTGCTGACCGATGGCTTCATTGGTCAATATACCATTATAGATATATACACCGTGCCTGAGGCCCACATTCTCTTTCAGATGCCTTCCTGTGGTACCCAGCTCGCCGATCTCCAGTATCAGGGGCGCAAAGACATTGCTGACTGCAATGGAGGCGGTACGGGCCACCCTGGAAGGAATATTTGGAACGCAGTAGTGGATCACACCGTGCTTTATAAAAACCGGATCAACCTGTGTCCTAAGTTCTGAAGTTTCAATGGATCCCCCATGGTCGATACTGATATCGATGATTACAGATCCCTTCTTCATCTCCTTCACCATCTCCTCAGTGATAAAATATGCAGGCTGTCCCTCTTCCATTCGGATGGCACCAATCACCACATCGGCAGACTTTAGTGCCTTTAGAATTACTTTAGGATGAAAAATGGAGGTGGGGACCATATGACCCACGGCTGCTTGCAACCTGCGCAAACGATGCAGAGAGTGATCAAAAACCTTTACTTCAGAACCCACTCCCTTAGCAGCCCTGACAGCATACTCGGCAACAGTTCCCGCTCCCAGGATAACCACTTCAGTGGGGGTAATTCCTGTTAACCCACCCAACATAACCCCTTTGCCGCCCCGCTGGTTACTTAGGTACTCGGCTGCTATTAGCATACTGGTAGTGCCCGCAATGGCACTCATACTTCTTACCGCCGGGTAGCAATTATGTTCATCCTGTATCTTTTCAAAAGCAATAGCTGTCACCTTTTTCCTCATCAAACTCCTGATGTATTTATCGTTGCAGTGTGTGAAAACCTGGAAGGAAGAGAGTAAAACCTGTCGCTCCTTCATCCATCCAATCTCCTCTTCGGTCGGGGGACTGATTTTCAAAATGATGTCGCATTCCCGAAATACATCCTGCCGGTTTTCGCATATGAGTCCACCCCGTTCCGAGTAGTCCGTGTTGAGATAATTGGCCGCTTTCCCTGCTCCTGTCTCCAGCATCACTTCATGTCCGGACCCGGTAAGGATTTCTACCGCTTCAGGGGTCAACGGAACCCGGCTCTCCATCTGGTGATTTTCCGAAGGAATCCCTATTTTTAAACTTTTTCGTTTGTTCTCTACCTCCAGCATCTCCTCCTGAGGCATTAATCCCTCTTTGTGGATGTTAAATGCGGATGATCCTTTTTTTTCCATTGTTCCATCTGTTATTGCGGTATCCTAAAATAAGACAATTCGTTAGCAATGTCAATTTTTGTATGAACGGACTGTCAGAATTGTATCAACCTGAATTCGTTTTCACCTACCACAATGTTCACCCTGAGTGCATCTTCGGGAATCAGACTGTTGGCTTTTTCGGGCCACTCGATCAGGCACAGTGACCCTGAATAGAAGTACTCTTCATAACCCATATCAAAAAGCTCCTCCGGAGCCTCAATCCTGTAAAAGTCAAAATGAAAAATGGAGTCTCCCTCCGGAGTGAAGTACTCATTGACCAGCGAAAAGGTGGGGCTGTTCACTTCAACCGTGACTCCAAGATTCCGGCAGAGGGCCTGGATAAAGGTGGTTTTTCCGGCTCCCATCTCTCCGGAAAACGCAATAACAGCAGCCTCTCCCATTTCTTCAAGAAAACTCCTGGCAGCAGCATCAATTTCCTGCAATGATGAAATAGTAATGGTTCTCATATTACCTGACCGCAGATAAAATGGAGAGAGGGATCAGCATCTCTTCCATGGAGATTCCACCGTGCTGGAATGTGTTCCTGTAGAGATTTACAAAATGGTTGTAATTGTTGGGATAAACCAGATAGTCATTATTCATGGCAAAGATGTAACTGGTTGTCACATTGGTTCTGGGCAGATGAACCTGCTCCGGTTGAACCACATCAAAAACCTCCTTCTGCTTATAGTTCAGATTCCTTCCTTGCTTATACCGGAGATTGACCGATGTCTTCCTGTCGCCAATCACTTTTACGGGATTGTTCACCCGTATAGCGCCATGATCTGTGGTAATAACCAGCTTGATATCATGCTGGCTAAGCAATTTAAGCAATTCATAGAGATAGGAGTGCTGAAACCAGCTATTGACCAGCGAACGGTAGGACGATTCATCATAGGCCAGCTCCCTGATCATCTCCATCTCGGTACGGGAGTGGGAGAGCATATCCACAAAATTATAGACTACGATATTCAGATCGTAGTTGAGCAGGTCGCGGTAATTCTCCACCAGCTTTTTCCCGGCCCGCTGGTTGCTGATCTTCTCATAATTAAATGAGGCTCTCACCCCAAGTCGTTGCATCTGAATCCTGCACAGCTCCTCCTCGTGGGCATTTTTCCCCCCTTCATCATTTTCATCAATCCAGAGTTCGGGATGTTGACGCTGTATCTCGCCCGGCATCATCCCGGCAAACATGGCATTTCTTGCATATTGTGTAGAAGTAGGTAAGATACTGGAAAAGATGGTCTCTTCATCGGTTCTGTACAGGCCATTCATCTCCTGCTCTATGATCTTCCACTGATCATAACGGAGGTTATCGATAACCACCACTATTACCTTCCCCTGATTCAGCAAAGGAAACACCTTATTTATAAATACTCCTGGTGAGAGGAGAGGCTGGTCATCACCCTCCCCGGTAAACCAACCTTCGTAGTTATTGCGAATATACCTGGCAAACTCTTTGTTGGCTTCGCTCTTCTGCATATTCAGAACCTCTTCCATACCCCCGGGACCACTGGTATCAAATTCCCTTTCCCAGAAAACAAGACGTGAATAGATCTCTGTCCATTCACTGAAAGTAGATGCCGAATTGATCTGCATACCAATCTGGCTGAACTGCGACTGGTAACCGGAGGTCGTTTTCTGGGTAACCAGCCTTTTGGTGTCAATATTCTTCTTGATGGTCAGAAGAATCTGCTTGGGATTTACCGGTTTAATCAGATAATCTGAAATTTTTCCTCCCAGCGCCTCATCCATGATATTCTCCTCCTCGCTCTTGGTAATCATCACCACCGGGGTCAAGGGGGTAACGGTTTTTATCCTTTCCAGAGTCTCCAGTCCCGATATTCCCGGCATATTTTCATCCAGAAAGATCAGGTCAAAATCGTTATCCTCCACCAGGTTCAGCGCATCGGTTCCATTGGCCGCTGTTGTCACCTTATAATCCCTCTCCTCTAAAAAAAGGATATAGGGTTTCAGCAGATCAATTTCATCATCTGTCCAAAGAATATGTATCTGCCTGCTCATTACTCTTGCTTTATATAGTGTTTCTGGAAAAACAGGTAGTATGGTGTAAGTTCCTTTTTTTCCGAGAGAGTTTCAAAATTATCCCGCGATATGATCATCATCCTGTATTGCGAGAGAGTAATTCCAGCAAGGATCGATTCACGGTTCTCCACGATATCCCGGAGATACCTGGTTGCTGCCTCAGCATTAATAAACAGTTTTACAACCAATACATTGTATGAGTCAACCATTTCGATCTGATCGATGGAGAGATCATACTGATTGTAATGATCCAGGTTGTGGTTTAACAGATCAAAACTGACCTGGTTCACATTCTGACTGGAATGGATAGCCAGGAGCAGATAGTGTTCCTGGGAAGAATCGATCGCTGCATAGACCTCCTCAGCCTCAGCAGCCTGATCGGCCTCTCTGATTTCCGGGAATTCCATATACATATAATCAATGATCTCCTGGGCCTGCAGACTCTCCTCTGTTGAAGGATGTTGTGCGATCAATGAGTCAAGTGCCACCTTCATCACCTCTTTCCCATTCAGTGCTCCCAGTGCCATGGCCCGTATATACTGAAACTTGGGAATAAGCGGATCTTCCGCATAAAGCACAAAGGCATTATCAGCACCGGTAATCACCCCAGTATAGTTTTTCTGTTGATAGAGTTTGAATATCCCTTCATAGTATCGCACCACAAGCATCTCCTCCTCTTCCAACTCCTTCAGGTAGTTGGGATTATTCAACAGCTTGGCATAATGCGACTCGGGGTAGAGAACGGTGAGCTGATTGGCATAATATTTTGCCTCTGTGGGATTCTGAATATTGTTGTCTAATTCGTACAGGTAGTAGTGTGCCGATGGACCGTGCCCTGATTCGGGATAACGTTTTATCAGCTCTTTGAAAGCTTTTATAGATTCATCATAATCAAGCAGTTGCTCTTTATAGAGCACCCCAATATTAAAGAGTGATTCCTCCAGCTTTCCATCGGAAATCTCCATAGCCGAATCGGTCAATGGGATTGTGACCAGGTAAAACTCCCGCGTTTTATTGTTTAAAACGGGGGTGCTGCCACCTCCTTCAAGGGTATCCGCTTCAGCCCCCTGCTCCAGGTTAAGCTCGGAGAGTATACGCTTGCTTTTTCTCCTCCAGTTGTCCTCCAGCGTACGTTCCCCCCACTTCATTCTGAACTCGGGCTGACCAAAACTTTTGGCATTCAGATTATAGAAATACCACTGACCGCCCTGTTGACCTTCCCTTCCTCCCATGGTCTGGCTATTACCATAAAGCATCGACTGGTTAAAAGCCAGTTCCTGCATAGCCTGCTGTTCAGCAAGCCGGGCCTCCTCCTCCTCCTTTATCACCTCTTCAATAATACCATCGATAATGGCCAGTCGCTGCTCTTCAGGCAGGGCTGCCAGCATCTGAACACTATCCTCCAGTTCGTAGGTAGAGACATTGTAGACCAGATCGCCCAGGCTCGCCGAAAGTGATGCCAGTCCGGCATAACCGGGATAATCCCTGTCCAGGAAAGAGACAGCAGAATCGTAATAGGCAGCAGAAAGTATATAGTCGGGTGTTTCGTAAAAGATCTCTGCCAGGGTAAGTGAGGAGTATCCTTTCTGATACTGGTTCTGAATGCTGGTTGAGACCGACAACTGGTAGTACTCTATAGCCTCATCCCTTGCACCCTCTTCCATGGCAATATTTCCCAATGCAAAATATATCTGATCCTTATACTCCATGTTCTTGCTGTCTCTCAACATTTTCCTGAGTAGTTTCTTCAGATCATTGCTGCTGGTTTTGCCCGATTCAAAAACCTCGGCCATGCTCACACGTGCATTAAATGCCATTTCGTAAGGAGGGTTGTATCTTGTTACCCGTTTGTACTTTGCAAGTGCCAGGTTGTTCTGGTCGGAAGCTTCATAGAGTTGAGCCAAAATATAGGTATACCTTATTTTATCCTCCTTGGAAACTCCTTTCTGCTCCATGGCCATTTCCAGCTGCTCAGCGGCCACAGGGTACTCCTGGTTTTTGAGATGAAGCTGTGATCTGGTGGTATGGTATGTCCTGAGGTACTCTTTCGGTAGTGTTGCCTCATCTGCAAGAGCAATCAGAATCCGTTCCGCCTCTCTCTCTTCACCAATCATGATATAGGCGCGGCTCAGCCAGATCATGGCCAGGTAGCGAATCTCCTCATCGGGGAAGGTAACCATGATATGCTTGAATGTTTCAGTGGCCAGAAAAAACTCACCCTGGTACATATAGGCCTTACCCATGAGCATGTATGAATCATCGACCCACTTATTGTACTCGTTTTTATCGTAGAATGCCCTGTCTTTAGCAGACTGGTTTCCCTCCTTTACCTTGGGTTTGACAGTGATGGAATGGACAGTGATAACCTTGGTAGCCTTGTCGATGGCCCGCTTCATATCGCTTGACACAGCTGAATTCACCGCCTTATTCTCGTAAAGAAACAGGTCAAGAATATGATTATAATTGTTCTTAACAGATTTGTTGGCTTTCTCTATGCCCCGTTTATAACTTTCATTCCCGTTAAAATAGATGTTGTAATGAGAGGTGAGGTTATGGTAGTTCCTGGACAATGAAGTATTTTTCTCCACGGAGCATGATACAAGGCCGTAGATAAAAGGGAGGGCCAAAACCACCCAGTATATGGTCTTCCGGGAAAGCAAATCAGTCCAGTTATGACAAGTTTATGTCAGGTTCTTACAAATAATTAACTGGTTTTGATATAAGTTATTTTATCAACTTAGAAAAAAACCTTCTAACCATTCACATCCACCACCTCTTTTATCTCGGGAACCTCCTTTTTTACAGCTATTTCAACACCGGCTTTCAGAGTCTGCATACTGAATGGACAGCCATTACATGCTCCTTTCAGCTCTACCCTGACCACCATATCGTCTGTAATATCTACCATGGCGATATCACCACCATCTGCAACCAGGTAGGGTCGAATCTTTTCCAATGCCTTTTCGACGCGTTCTTTAATCGCTTCCATTATTCCTGTTATTAATCTATTTTGTTGTGATCTCCACCTTTTGGGTTGGCCTCTGCTCAGCATTCCGTTTTTTCAGTGCATTTTCAACTGCCTTGGAGAGAAGCCGGAATGCCTCACCGGATTGATTATCTGCTGAAAGGGCAACAGGTTTTCCGGAATCGCCCGATTCTCTGATTCCCTGAACGATGGGCACCTGTCCCAGCAGGGGAATCCCCATCTTTTCGGCCAGTTTCTTACAACCCTCTTTCCCGAAAATGTAGTACTTGTTATCGGGCAGTTCCTCGGGAGTAAACCACGACATATTCTCCACAAGACCAAGTACCGGTACATTGATCTTCTCTCCGGCAAACATGTTGATTCCTTTGATCACATCGGCCAGGGCCACCTCCTGCGGCGTGCTTACAATCACCACTCCCGTGACCGGGACCTCCTGTACCATGGTCAGGTGTACATCACCTGTGCCCGGTGGCAGGTCGATCAACAGGTAATCCAACTCGCCCCAGTCGCCCTGGGAAATCAACTGCTTCAATGCGCTGGTGGCCATGGGACCGCGCCAGACTACCGCATCTTCCGGCTTTATAAAAAATCCAATCGACAATAACTTCACTCCGTACTTTTCAATGGGTATGATCCATTCCACACCATCCTCTGTGCGGGCTGACGGACGTTCACCTTCCACATCAAACATCTTGGGTATGGAGGGACCATATACATCTGCATCAATCAGTCCCACACTTGCACCTGATTGTGCCAGTGCCACAGCAAGGTTGGCCGCCACAGTAGATTTACCCACACCACCTTTCCCCGATGCTATAGCAACAATATTTTTCACATAAGGTAAAACTTCACGTTGTGGCGGAGGGTCCGGAACCAATACCTGAATATGCCCCTTCTGCAGGGACTCCTCGCCAAATGCTCCATTAACAGCCCTCATACACGCCTTTTTTATGGATTGAATAAAGGGGTCATTAGCCCTGCCAAACTGCAAACCGATCCATAATTCACCCTCCCGGTATGTCACCTCGCTAACCATCCCCGATGATACGATGCCCTCTTTTGTTTCAGGGTGACGAATTTTTTCCAGTACCTCCAGAATTTTCTCCTTCTGTATCTCCATCATTCACTCAAAAATTAGTTGCCCAAAGATAGCTTTTTTAATTTAGATTAAGTATTCATAGGCCCAGTTCTTCCACAGGGTCCCAGAACATATCCTCCAGATTCACTATACGGTTTTCCTCGATAATGGCACCTTCATTTTCAAGCATCTCCTGCATTAGTCTGGTCCCGTCAAAATGGTGCTTCCCGGTCAACAGTCCCACCCTGTTAACCACCCGGTGTGCAGGGATATATTGAGGTGACGTATGGCACTGGTTCATGGCCCAGCCCACCATCCTGGCAGCACCCGGCGACCCCAGGTACCGTGCAATAGCCCCGTATGTGGTTACCCTGCCATAAGGAACCATCCTTGTCACATCATAAACTCTCTGAAAGAAACCTCTATTCTGAGTCATCGGTCAACGCTCTGATCTCCTTTCCGGCAGGAAGCCTGAAACGGATATAGTTAATTTTGGTGCCTTCGGCCAGAAAGCGCTTTTCGTAATAGGTCTGGATTGTTACTATCTCATCATTCCACCCTTCATTGTACACATCTGTTGAATTTTGCTCCACCGGCAGGTTGTTAAAATGGACCAGTTCCAGGGTGTCGTTATAGAATTGCAGGTTGTCGGTTTTCAGATGAACCATGCCCCCATCTTTGAGGAATGCCCTGTACCTGTTCAAAAAGTGGGCACCGGAGAGGCGCTTTTTCTGCCTCTGTCTCTTCTCCTGTGGATCGGGAAAGGTGATCCAGATCTCATCGACCTCGTTCCGGGCAAAAAAAGAGCTGATGAAATCGATTCGTGTGCGTAAAAAAGCCACATTCGTCAGGCCCTCATCCTGGGCAGCTTTTGCCCCTGTCCATATTCTTGCTCCTTTGATATCCAGCCCTATAAAGTTCTTTTCCGGATAGATCCTGGCCAGTCCAACGGTATATTCACCCTTTCCGCAACCTAGCTCCAGGATCATTGTATGATTGTTCCCGAAAACATCCCTGCACCACTTTCCTTTCAGGTGATGATCCCTGCCAAAAACCTCTTCCAAAGGAGGTTGAAAAACCCTTTCAAGACTCTCCAACTCCCTGAATCTGAAAAGTTTCTTCTTTCCCAAGATGGTTATGGATTGATACGTTCTATTCGGATGCCCAGATCGGTTACTGGGAGTTCCGGTTGTCTCATGGCCTGTTCAAGGGTAAAGACATAGGTGCCCGGGATCCGAAATTGGGTCTGCCTCCTGTAGAGCAGCATTAACTCCCTGATGTTACCGTTCCCCTTACCTATCCACTCCCCATCCGGGGCAGCCAGGACCATATTGATGGTATCGGTCAGGTGCTCTCCTGAAGGGCTTTTCACATGAACAAACATATAGAGGTTGCTCAAGGGATAGTCCACAGTATGACGTACCTGAATATAGATGTTGTGCATAGAGAGCGTATCGGAAATATCGGCTTTGAACTCCATGGCATCCTGCCAGCTCCACACCCCCTTGTCCGTTCGCTCATACTGGTCGTACACCATACCGGAATCGCACGACAAGGTTTGCAGCAGAAGTAGCGTAACAGATACAAGTATTGGATATCTCATCAGTTTTTCCGGTAATTTCTGGGAGGTCTCTGTCTCTTCTTTCTTTTTCTGTGTTTCTCCTTTTCAAAACGTGTAAGAGATCCCTGTCCGGCCCCATTGGTATACTCCAGTCTTTCCGGTTTGTCAGGGATGGTGATCTTAATCAGTTCATCCGGAACTTTTCCGTTTCTGTTCATTGCCTGTACCTCTAACACCCGCTCGGTAGGAACCGGTATCAGAGCCTGGCCACCGCCATTCCCGGTTCCGTACCACATAATGCCACGGTAAACATCCGTTTTCAGGTGATACGCCTCACCCTGTTTTGTCTTCAGGACGGTACCGGTATCGGGAAAATGCTTTCGTGCATCCTCATACCCGGCCAGTTCGTAATTGAGGCAACATTTTAGTTTGCCACACTGTCCTGCAAGTTTCTGCGGATTCAGTGCCACCTCCTGCACACGAGCCGAATGAGTACTCACCGAGACAAAGTTGGTAACGAATGTTGAACAGCAAAGTTCTCTTCCACAGGTACCAATCCCACCGATCCTTCCCGCCTCCTGCCTGGCGCCAATCTGTTTCATCTCTATACGGATCCTGAATGATTCCGCCAGCACCTTGATCAGTTCCCTGAAATCGACACGTTCGTCGGCGATATAGTAGAAGATGGCCTTGGTACCATCGCCCTGGTACTCTACATCCCCAATCTTCATGTTCAATCCCAGGTCCGAAGCCATCTTTCTGCTGCGGAGCATGGTCTCCTCCTCAAGGTGAATGGCCTCCCTCCATTTATCAATATCCACCTGTTTTGCCTTGCGGTAAACCTTCTTTAGCTCTTCCCTGTTTCCATGATATTTTGTCTTCTTTCGCTGCTTCTCTACAATCTCCCCTGCAAGTGAAATAATCCCGATATCGTGCCCGGGCGATGCTTCCACAGCCACAAAATCACCCCTCTTCAGCCTCAGCTCATTTACATTTCTGTAAAAAACCTTTCTTGTGTTTTTAAACCGCACCTCAACCACCTCGGGAATATCCAGTCCAGGAATTTCCCTCAACCAGTTGTAGGATTCAAGTTTGGAACAGCTTCCAAAATAGGAATCGATCCTTTCCAGGTTCTCTTCATTAACCTCCAACTGCTTTTCTTTACAGCAACCTCTCGCTCTCAGGCTTTCCATAGTGCAAAAATAGAGATTCAGTTCTTAAATCAAAACAGGATCAGCCAGCTGCCGGAACTTTTTGCATCAACAGTCTGATCACCCTGATCGAAAGATCCATCAGTATGATCCTGGGATTGCCATTGGCCTCGATATGATTTCCAGCCAGTGTAAAGGCCTCTGCTAAAGCGTGTACATTTCCTTCATGAATGAAGGGGCTGAACCTTTTTGAGAATTCAGACTCCTTCGCCGACATATAGTTCAGAGTATCATTCTCCATATGAAGCATGAAATTCTCCCGAAGCAGGCGCAACGAATAGTCGATCAGCTGCTTCTGCCTCTCCCGGCCCACTCCGGCCACATGCTCCACCCAACCATTGATCTGGATAATATCCCTTGCATAACAGAGCCTCATCACTTCGGTAAACAGTTCAAAATGATGGAGCTCAATTTCATCCTGACGCAGGGTCTTTAACGCATTGCTAAAACTGCCATTTGCTCTTTTCACAGCATCTTCAACCAGTTGCTGATCTGCCTGCTCATATTGCATCAAACCCTCCCGGATGTCTGCTTCAGAAACAGGTGGAACATGAAACAACTGTGTCCGGCTCAGAATGGTGGCCAGAATTTTGTCGGTATGTTCAGATACCATCAGAATCAACGTCTTTTCAGGCGGCTCTTCAATTAATTTTAGCAGTTTATTGGCAGCGGGCTGATTCATCTTCTCAGGCAGCCAGATCACTACCATTCTGTAATCCGATTCATACGGCTTAAAGCCCAGTTTCCGGATAATGGTTTCGCTCTCCTTTACATTGATAATGCCCTGCTTGTTCTCAGCTCCAAGAGATTCGTACCACTGGCTCTCCGTAAGGTAAAAATCGGCAAGCAGTGCCTCTCTCCACGCTTCAGCATAATCATCACTTACCGGAGGAGCCGACATACTACCCGTTTTTAATACCGGGACCACAAAATGGAGATCGGGGTGAACCAGCTTTCCAAACTTGATGCAGGATGGACAGACTCCACAGGAATCATCTTCCTGCCTGTCGTTACATGCAAGATATTGCGCCATGGCCACCGCAAGTGTCAACTTGCCTGTACCTTCCGGCCCAAACAGCATCAATGCATGAGGAGTGCGGTCGTCCCGAACCAATCTAAGGAGTTTCTCTTTTACCTCCTGTTGTCCTATGATCTCTTTAAACAACATTGTCCTTCCAGACTGTAAATGTAGAATTTCTTTTTTACCTTTGAGATTCCTTACCGCAACTGAACAGTGTTACATAAAATTTATAGATATGCAAATAATTGATAATTATAGCTTTGCAGGAAAGAAAGTGATCATCAGAGTTGATTTTAATGTGCCTCTTAGTGCTCAATACGAGGTGACCGATGACACCAGGATTCGGGGGGCGCTGCCCACCATTAAAAAGGTGCTGCAGGATGGCGGATCGGCTATTCTGATGTCACACCTTGGCCGTCCGAAATCAGGTCCGGAAGAGAAGTTTTCCCTGAAGCATGTGATTCCTGCCCTTTCGAAACTCCTGGGAATAGATATCCAGTTTGCCAATGATTGTATGGGTAAAGAGGCTGTCAACAAATCGGCCGCCCTGAAACCTGGTGAAGTACTGCTGCTGGAAAACCTTCGTTTCTACACAGCCGAGAACAAAGTCAAGAGCGACGATGAAAAAGCTGCCACCAGGGTATTTGCAGAGAAGCTCTCTACCTACGCCGATCTCTATGTAAATGATGCATTTGGTACTGCACACCGCGCACACGCCTCAACCACTGTGATAGCTGACTTTTTCGACGAAGGGTCCAGGATGTTTGGTTTCCTGATCAACAAAGAGATCAAGGCCATGGACAAGGTACTCCATGATTCAGAAAAGCCGATGACTGCCATTATGGGTGGTGCAAAAGTATCTGATAAGATCCAGGTGATCGAGAACCTGCTTGACAAGGTGGATAACCTGATTATCGGCGGGGGCATGACCTACACCTTTATCAAAGCAAGGGGCGGTGAAATCGGAAACTCACTGTGCGAAGAGGACAAACTGGATGTGGCCGCCGACCTGGTAAAAAAGGCCGAGGCCAAAGGGGTAAAGCTGATTCTTCCGGTTGACCAGGTACTGGCTGATAAATTTGACAACGATGCCCATACCGAAGGTGCCGACATTGACAGCGGAAAGGCCGGATTCATGGGTCTCGATATCGGACCAAAATCCATTCAGTTGCTAAACGAGGTGATCATGAACTCCAAAACTATTCTCTGGAACGGTCCCATGGGTGTCTTTGAAATGCCCAATTTCCAGAAAGGAACCGTGAGTATCGCACAGACCATTGCCGAATCGACTGCAAAAGGAGCTTTCAGCCTGGTGGGCGGAGGCGACTCTGTAGCAGCTGTAAATAAATTTGGACTGGCCGACAAGGTGAGTTATGTATCCACCGGTGGCGGAGCCATGCTGGAGTATATTGAAGGCAAGGTACTGCCTGGCATCAAAGCCATCAGGGGATAGCATTTCCTCAAGTATCTCCGGGGAATTTTTTCACAAAGTGCTTATTAGCTTCGCTAAAAATGCCAGTTTGCTCCAAAAACACCCCGGAGAAAAAAGAAGAATGCCTGCTAAGACTAAGGAGATATGGACCAGGCTTTTATAGATGACATATTTAAGATAAGCAATCACAGAACCTTCAGGGCAGCTGCCCTGGAGGTTTTTCATTATCAGGCGAAGCATACCCCTGTATACAGGGATTACCTGGCTGCCCTCGGGGTAGATCCTTCCCGGATTAAGAAACCGGAGGAGATACCCTTTCTGCCCATTGAATTATTTAAATCACACACCGTAATTGTAGAGGGGAAAAATGCCGAAGTGATCTTCGAAAGCAGCAGCACCACAGGAACCACTCCCTCCATGCACCATGTAGCTGACGCCTCCCTCTACAGGAGGAGTTTCACCCTGGGCTTTCAGCAATTCTATGGAGATCCCGAACAATATTGCATACTGGCGCTTCTTCCTTCATATTTGGAGCGCAAAGGCTCCTCCCTGGTTCATATGATGGACCACCTGATGAAACAGTCGGGACATCCGGAGAGTGGATTCTACCTGGATAACCTGGAGGAACTTGCCTCCATACTGAAAAAGCGGAATGAGGACCGGCAACCCACCCTGCTGGTGGGGGTCAGTTTTGCCTTGCTCGACCTGGCAGAACAATATCCAATGAAGCTGGAAGATTACATCATTGTGATGGAGACAGGGGGGATGAAAGGCCATCGCAAAGAGCTGATCAGGAGTGAACTACATCAACAATTAAAAGAGGCTTTCGGTCTCCAAACCATTCATTCAGAATACGGGATGACCGAACTACTCTCCCAGGCTTACTCCGACGGTGAGGGGCTCTTCCACTGCCCCCCCTGGATGCGGGTATTAATTCGTGATCCCAACGATCCGCTCTCCATGCTCTCCGGGGGACAAACCGGCGGTATCAATATCATCGACCTGGCCAATATCCACAGCTGTTCCTTTATTGCCACGGGCGACCTGGGTAAAGTATATGAAGACGACAGCTTCGAAGTGCTGGGCCGGTTCGGCCATTCTGATATCAGGGGTTGTAACCTGCTGGTACCTTAATTCTACTTGAGGATTTTCGTATCTTGCTTTATTAAGAATACCATGCAAAGAATACTGTTCTCTCTTCCTGCCCTTTGCCTGCTGGTCATATCACAGGATCTTTCTTCCCAGAATCTTGATTCACTGCTTAATAACAA
>DAOWNM010000120.1 GCA_030642565.1 Bacteroidota bacterium
CACCGTATGTGAGAAGGCAACCCAATTCCATTACCTCATTGGGTATCACTACGTACGTAGCATCACCTCCCAGGTACCTGTATGAGTACCCGGGTGCGCTCAGAATACCCACCGGACCATCTTCGTAATTCAGCGCTGGCTGAATAGCAAACTTGTCACCCGGTTGAAATTGATCCTTCCACTTATCTCCCACCTCTAAAATCTCACCCGCAAATTCATGTCCAATTATCACAGGATTCTCAGCTGTGTCGTCAGGGATCCGCTTGTGATCCGTTCCCTGGATGGCTGCCTTGTATGAGGACATGCAGAGGCTGTCGCTTACCACCTTTGCCAGGATCTCATCCTCCTGTATGAGAGGCAATTCAAACTCCTCCACCCGTAAATCTCTTTTTCCGTATAGCCTGACTGCCTTTGTTTTCATAAGAAGTTGTTTATCAGGAAATAAAATCCAGAATATCTGAGGGATCACCCATTAACTCTCCCATTCCCTCCACAGGATCATTAACGAGCCGGCCATATCCCCACGAGACTCCCAGCGGTAGCATCCCTGCAGCCTGTGCAGTGAGAATGTCATTGTCCGAATCCCCGACAAAGAGGATCTTTTCCGGCACTATCCCCCACTGTTCCGCAATCTTAATAGCCGCAGCCGGATCGGGTTTCCGGGGTACCTCCTCGCGCTGTCCCAAAACAGGATCAAACGGCCATGCGGAGAGATAGAAATCACACACTTTTTTTGTCAGCAGATGAGGTTTGTTCGAGAGTACAGAGATCCTGATATCCCTGTTCACTATTTCATTCAGCATTTCTGAAACTCCATTATATACACGGCTTTTACTGTGCAAATTCCCGGCATAGATCTCCTTGAATTCGGTCACATAGGTCATCAATTGCTCCTCCGTAACCACCTCTCCGTGTGCCCTCTCAATAAACTTAACAGCGCCATTACCGATCCACTTCAGATAATAGTCCAGATCATGTTCCGGCAGACCGTGCCGGGCAAACATCATATTAGCTGCCCCCGCAATATCCTCAATGGTATGAACCAGTGTGCCATCCAGATCAAAAATGATTCCCTCTATTTTCATTCTTCTGTTCTTAACTCAACATGACCTGTCCACCGGTCACCGGAATAGCCTGTCCTGTTTCATACTCCTGGTCAATCACATATTTAATGGCCTTCACAACATCCTCAACCCTGCATCCACGCCCGGCTGGAACTCTCGATTCATAATGACGCTTCACATCCTCAATTGTTTTGGCACCAGTTACCTTTCCGGCCGTCAGGTACTGAACAAAAAGTCCGCTCTTCGGATCGGACCATAAGGGGCCCTCAAAGAAGTTGCCCGGACAGATGGCATTGACCTTGATCCGGTCGGTTATTAGTTCCATGGCAAAAGAGTGGGTCAGTCCGATCCCTGCAAACTTGCTGCCAGCATAGGCGAAATTCTTTTTACTCCCCTCCAGTCCCGATTTGGAATTTATCTGGATAATATC
The DNA here is from genome assembly GCA_030642565.1 of Bacteroidota bacterium. Classification (GTDB taxonomy): domain Bacteria; phylum Bacteroidota; class Bacteroidia; order Bacteroidales. The sequence goes on from DAOWNM010000120.1 coordinate 1,495, forward strand.
ACCGAAATTATCGGCGGAAAAGCGATTCTGGAGCTTCATTACCGGCACAACAGCTTTTACACAATTATAGTAGCCGTGGTAGTTGACACGAGTCACAAAATCGAATGCCCCCTCATCCATCTCGTCGATAGATCCTGCCTTTAATACCCCGGCATTGCTGATCAGAACATCCAGACCGCTGAACTCCAATATGGTTTCATATACTGCATTCTCCATGGACTCCAGGCTGGTCACATCGGCCCTTACAAACCAGGCCCTGTTGGGCGACCTACGTTCATTTAACTCTCCTGCCAGCCGGGCTCCCTCCTTCTCATTGATATCCATAATCACCACATTGGCACCCTCACTAAACAGTTGCCTGGCAATGCCTTCACCATATCCCATGGCACCGCCGGTTATGGCCACCACCCTGTTATAGAGGGGCTTCCGGAACTGGGGTGAGGCTACCGGTTCAGGGAGATCAGCTCCCCGGCTCTCTTTGCGCACTGTGGCCAACTTCTGTTCCACCTTCGACTTGTTGGAGGAGAGACCCAACAATCCAACCTCTTCAATAAAAACATACTCCCCGATATCCTCTTTGGACAATTCGATCTGTTTAAGTACCTTTTCTGGTTCTCCCCTGAAAACTGAGATGGTACGCCCAAGCCGAACAGTGATCTGTTCAGGATCGGTTTCGTTAAGCTGGTCCAGTAAAACAAAACTTCCACTCTTCAGGGAGTGTGCTGACATGATCATCCGAATGGCAGGAACCAGCGCCAGTATTGTCTCTTTTTTCTGATCCATGGTACTCAGTTTTTATTTAGTTGACTGCAAAATAGTGATTCAAAACGGCCCGGCCCAACCGCTCCATCTCATCCCGGTCTCCCATCTGGTATCCCGGACCCTCTTTCAGACAGAGATATTGATGTGCAGCCAGATAGGCTGCACCATTATATGATATCTGCATCAGGCTTTTATCCAGTGGTACATCATTCTTACAACTTACAGTAAGAGGCAACATGGCTGTTGTATTGTGTTCTGTTCCAAACGATACCACAAATCCGTTCACATAGAAGTATTCCGCATATTCCTTTAAAACTTCTATCCTGTTTCGAAGGGGAATCAGCTCCACAGAATGGAAACCACGCAGTATTAATACTTTCAATAGCTTCTCTCTGTCTCTCTCAAATTCGGTGATCCCTCCCCCTGCACTATCCAGCAACATGGGGTAAGTGGGTATACCGCCGGCATCTCTGATGATCCCGTTAATCTCCTCCAGATTCATAAATGCCTTCTCCTCTTCAGGTACAAATGCAGGTGCTCCGGCTTTCAGCAGCCTGGCCCGTAACTCCTCCTCGATCCCTGCAATATCTTCCCGTTGCTTATCGGATGATTTTCCTCCATAAACCTTTTTCAGGAGCCCGAAAAACATCTCATCGCTCCTGGCAGATTCTTCAATTTTCAATCGTAGGGCCCTGGCTACATGCCTCTCCCGAAGCAATTGCATGGCATGCTCCTCCATGATCCCTTCCACCGAGAGTGAGATACCCGCCTGCTGAAACTCCAGCCATCTGTTTACCAGGTCGATCATCTTTACAACCTGATTGTTACTCTCTTTCACCACCCCGTCCAGTTTCTGTTGTTGCTCCCCCGGAAGTATAGAAGGAAATGCCAGACCCTTACCACTGATATAGGTCCGGCCCGGATTATTGGGATCATTTACCCTGATCCCGGCTTCCTGATCCGCTTTACTGATACCGATTAACTCAATATTGAAGAGGGGAAATATACCATGGTCAATGCACTTTTCCATAAACTCTCCATAGCCATCGGTCACATAAAAGTCATTGATTCCCAGCACCTTTACATCTTCATCTTTAGCCATCTTCACGGCCTCTTCAATACTCCGGAAAGCACTGAATGAATAGGGTGTATGGATATGGTTATTGACCTTCAGAGGGGGTTGAGAATGATCCGGTTGGTACGATTCCAACAGTGTGTCCCGATCGGGAAATTGTTCTAAAAAGCTCATCAATCATTCCGGTTTTACACACCCAGCCTGCTTCGGCGCTTCTGTTCGCCTGAAGTGAAATTCTGGGAAGTTATGTGGTTCTTTAAAGGTACAATCTTCTCATGAATGGCATCTATGACCCAGTTGGGTTGTGGAAAGAAATAGTCCTCCAGCTCGTAAGCTGGAATAATCCAATTCCGCGAACCAACCACCACCGGTGGCGCATCCAAGTCATCAAAACCGAGCTCAGTAATGTTCTGGGCCAGATCCTTCAGGTAGGATCCCCTTTCGCTGGCATCGCTGACCAGAATGATACGTCCTGTCTTCTTTAGTGACTTTAGCACCAGTTCGTAATTGAAAGGTACCAGTGAACGGGCATCGATAATCTCAGCCGACATCCCGTACTTCTCCTGCAGTCTGTCTGCTGCTTCCACGGCACGATACAGCGTAGCACCTATGGTCAGGATGGTCACATCCTTCCCTTCTCTTTTGATATCAGGTTCTCCAATGGGAATCTCATAGTACCCTTCGGGAACACCTGACCTATGGAACTCCTCCCCGGTGCCATAGAGCCGCTGGCTCTCAAAAAAGATCACCGGATCTGTGCCCTGCAGGGCTGCGTTCATCAATCCTTTGGCATCATAGGGAGTGGCCGGGAAAACCACTTTGATACCGGGAATATGTGCTACCAGCGACGACCAGTCCTGCGAATGTTGTGCACCATATTTGGATCCTACAGAGACCCTGAGTACCACTGGCATCTTAATGAGATTTCCACTCATGGCCTGCCATTTAGGCAGCTGGTTAAAGACCTCATCGCCCGATCGCCCCAGGAAATCGCAATACATGATCTCCGGAATAACCCTTCCGCCGCACATGCCATAGCCAATGGCTGTTCCCACAATGGCACCCTCTGATATGGGTGAGTTAAAGAGACGGTTATAAGGCAGCGCCTCGGTGAGTCCCCGGTAGACAGCAAAAGCCCCACCCCAATCACGGTTCTCCTCTCCATACGCAACCAGGGTCGGATCCTTGTAAAACCTGTCAATAACGGCCTCAAAGATTCCGTCACGGAACTGGTACTGTTTCATGGCTGAATGGGGTTTCCCCTCCTTGTCAAATGCATACCGCTCTTTTCTGGCGATCTGTTTGACCCTCGGGTTCTCCTCCATGGAATGGTTCACCTCAGGAGTACCCTCCTCCATACGGTCGACCGACTCGTTGGAGTACATCATCTCCCCGATCAATCCGGGATTGGAGACCAGATCCATTCGTGGCGACACCTGGTCATCTATAGAGAGTTTGAAGGCACCCATGATCAGTTCATCAGTCTCCGCCCTGATCTGATCCAGGGCTGACTGATCGGCCACACCTGCATCCAGCAACTCTTTGCCATAGGTGACAATGGAATCGACCGATTCCCATGCTTCGATCTCCTCCCTGGAACGATAGGAAGAGGAGTCGGAAGGGGAGTGTCCGCTGAAACGGTAGGTAAGCACATCCAGGAAGACCGGACCTTTTTTCTCTTCGATGATCTTCATCTTCCTCTCATAGGCATCGATCACAGCCAGTGGATTGTATCCATCCACACGCTCGGTGTGCATTTTCTCTGCATTCAGTGCAGCTCCCACCCTGGCAGCAATGGAGTAACCCATGGTCTCCCCGCAGGTTTGTCCCCCCATACCATACTGGTTATTCATGATATTGAAGATGATGGGCAGACCGCCCTTCATATCACCTTCCCACAGCTCCCGGAACTGATCCATGGCTGCAAAGGTCAACCCTTCCCAAACGGGACCACATCCCAGCGATGCATCACCAATGTTGGCCACAACAATGCCGGACTTGCGGTTCACCTTCTTATAGAGTGCCGCCCCTACAGCAATATCGCCCGATCCACCCACAATAGCGTTGTTGGGATAGATACCAAAGGGGGTAAAGAAAGCGTGCATGGAACCGCCAAGCCCCTTGTTAAACCCCGTCTCCCGGGCAAATATCTCGGCCAGGGTTCCGTAAATCAGAAACTTAAGTGCCAGCGACTTTATATCACCTTTGTGTCCTTTCTCAACAATGGAGAGGATGCGGCCATCAAAGAAATTCTTCATGATCCCGTACAGGGAATCATCATCCAGCTTCTGAATGGCCGAGAGTCCTTTGGCCAGGATCTCTCCATGGGAACGGTGCGATCCGAAGATATAGTCGTTGATATCCAGCCTGTAGGCCATGCCCACAGCCGCAGCTTCCTGTCCGATGGAAAGGTGGGCCGGACCCGGATGGGAATGTGGTATTCCTTTGTACTCATCTGTGGTTTTGATCAAGTTAAGCATGGTTTCAAACTCCCTGATAATCAGCATATCCCTGTAAATGCGGGTCAGGTCCTCCTTCGAAAACCGCGATAACTCCTCTTTAACCGATCTGCTGTAGCTATTGACAGGGATGGAACCAAGTTCCAGGACCTGAGATCTCCTGAGGTCTGACGGGTTGATAAATTGAATCTTTGGCATGGGGGAGAAATTATTGTGTTATTGGTTATTAAAGTAGATTGGTTGAGAGTTGCTCTATCTGGCTCTTAATTTCGACAAGGAACAGGGTGGCCGGTCCTCCATCCAGCGCCCTGTGGTCATAGGTAAGGGACAAACCCATGAAAGGTTGGAAACCAAATGTTCCATCGGCCAGTGTAGCTGGTCGCTGAATGATTGTATTCACACCCAGGATACCCACCTGAGGCAGGTTGATCACCGGGGTAAACATCTCTACCCCGTAGTTGCCCAGGTTCGAAACAGTAAATGTGGCTGCTTCAGGAACAATCAGGTCGGGAGAGATGCTTCCCTTTTTGGAACTGTTCGCTATCTCTTTTAGCTGGACCGAGAGTTCGGGAAGTGTAAAACGGTCGGCATTCAGCAGGGTTGGAACCATCAATCCGCGATCTGTATCCACAGCCAGTCCCAGGTTCACCTGGTCGAACATGCGGATATTTTCACCAAGGAGGTGTGCATTGGCCCCTCGGTGCAGCAACAGGCTTTGTACTAACGCGTAACATACCATATCATTGAGGGTGATATTGTAGGGATATCCACTCTCCTGTCTTACTTTAACCTGGCGGCGCAACTGCAACATGCCCGTAACATTGGCACTGAGGTGATGGGTCACCTGGGCCGAATTCTGTAATGAACGGTGCATGGCGCCGGCAATGATCTTTCGTATGTTACTTAGCGGTAGATCTGAGAATGATCCCGTTCCTTCGATTGAACCGCCTGCTTCTGAAACCTGAGATGGTTTCAGCAAATCAGCGGTCTTATATTTTCCACAATCCGGTTTGTCGCAAGGAACAGTCAGTCCCTCCGCCTCCTTTTTCTTTTGTGCCAGGGGGGTGAGTCGTTTACCCTCTCTGATCGCTTCAATAATATCCCGCTCAATGATTCGTCCACCGGGACCAGTTCCCTGTACAGCTTCCAGAACCACCCGTTTCTCCTGTGCCAGCTTTCGGGCCCTGGGAGAGATGGATGAGCTATTACTACCTGTCTGAGATGCTGAAACAGTTTCAGTAGATGGGGTATCATCCGTTTTCCTAACTAACTCAGATTCAGAAGAAATCTCTACCGCTTTAACTGAACCACCGGCCGGACGAAACGCTGCAATATCCTCTCCTTCTGCCCCGATTACTGCCACATTCAGCAATACAGGCACCTCATCACCCTCCTCATAGAAACGGGCCAGCAAAATCCCATTCTCCGGCGCCTCCTCCTCGAAAGCGGCTTTATCTGTCTCATAGGCAAAGAGCAGATCCCCACTGGATACTTTGTCTCCTACCGATTTATACCATTCGGTCAGAATGCAACTTTCTACCGATTGTCCCTGCCTTGGCATAATTACAGCATTGGCCATTTTTTATCTCCTTAATAACTATTAGTAATTATCCAACAATCGCCTTACTTGTCTATACAAGTATAAATATAATAGCTTTTCCCAATATATAAAAGGAATTTCAAATCAATGTACAAAAATAATTCTATATTAATGTTATAATGGCATTTATGCAATCGTTCTCAACTCGTATTTTGAAAATATTTTTCATTTACATATATTTACAACTATATATTGCTAATATTTACAAATCAAGGTTGCCCGGAAAATGACAGTTAAAGAAGCTCCCTCCTATCGGAAACTCTATGAAAAGCTGAGGAAGCTGATGGAGGATGGTACCTATGAAAGAGGGGATCTGCTCCCCTCCGAAAATGAGCTGTGTGCCGCCCACCACCTCACCCGTCCAACGGTAAGGAAGGCGTTGGATATGCTGGTAAATGATGGGTTTATCCTCAGGCACCAGGGAAAAGGTTCCATTGTGCAGGGGCAGCCAAAGGGGATCGGAATCCTCTCCCTTACCGGAACAACTTCAGCCATC
>DAOWNM010000092.1 GCA_030642565.1 Bacteroidota bacterium
CGCCATACCCCAGATCATCACAGTAGACCACCACGATGTTGGGGAGTTTCTCTTCATCTGCTGCCGGCTCTTTGGATCCGTCGCAGGCAGTCATAAATGAGATGATCACAATAAACAGGGATAATGCAAAGTTTTTCATGATAGAATATGATTACGGTTGGTTCAATTTTTTCAAGTTAACAATTCAAAGCAGAAATCTTTACAGGTTCAGCAAGGAAGATCTATTTTTGTAAAGATGGAAACGGCCGATCAGAAATACCTGCGCACGCTTATAGCGGAAGGGGAGCACCAGCAACTGGATTTCAAATTTGAGATCAGCGATGCCCGCAAGATCGCCCGGACCCTCTCCGCTTTCTCAAACAGAAACGGGGGACGACTCCTGATCGGGGTAAAGGATAACGGCCGGATCAGCGGGGTGCGGTCGGACGAAGAGTTTTACATGGCCGAATCGGCAGCCTCACTCTACTGCAAACCGGAAGTGACTTTCAAAACCCGGAATCACCAGATCGATGGAAAGAGTGTGCTGGAAATTTACATCCCTCCGGTGGTGCGCAAACCCGTTTATGCCCGCGACCATGAGAATCGGTGGATGGCCTACATCCGTGTTGAAGATGAGAACATTCTGGCCGGCACTGTCCAGCTGGAGGTTTGGAAAGAGGAACATAAAGAGCGGGGAAGGCTTCTGGAGTTTACACGCAATGAAGCTTTCCTGCTACACCACCTGGAGAACATGCCCGGATCCACCCTTGGAAAGATACAGCGTGATACTGGTTTTCGCAGAAAAGAGCTGGTCACTCTGATGACCAAACTGGTACTTTTTGATGTTGTTGAGATGCGGTTTTTGGAGGGTGAAAACCGGTTCCTGCTCAAAGAGACCCCGGGTGAATCCCGCTAAGCGCGATCAGATATACTCCATCAGGGAATCAAAAATAGCCTTCCCATCTGTGTTCCCGCCAAAAGGAAAAACCGCCCGTTCGGGCTGGGGGATCATACCGAAAACATTCTTTCTCTTATTGCATACACCGGCAATGTTATCGACCGCCCCTGTCACATTGATACCCTCCGATATACTGGCAGTCTCGTCACAATACCGAAACAAGATCTGATCCCGGAGCCGCATCTGCACAAGTGTCTCCTCTTTGGCAGCATACCTCCCATACCCGGTGGCAATGGGAATGCGGTAAGCTTCATCACTGGAGAGCTTGCGGGTGATAACCGTATTATCGTTGTCAGGCTTAATGTAGGTGTTGCGGCAGATAAAACGCTGGGATCTGTTCATCCTCAATGTTCCCGGTACAAGCCCGGTCTCACAAAGCACCCTGAATCCGTTCCCGATCCCGATCAGGATCCTTCCCTGTTCCGCATAATCGATCATCGATTCAATGACCGGGGAGTTTTCAATACATTTTGAGGAGCTGGAGGAACCCTTGCATGGAAAACCGCCGGGAATAAAGAGGACATCAATCCCGCTCAGATCCGTCTCCCTGTTCCATATGGTCCGTACTTTTTTGCTATACACTCCCTCCAGAACCCGTTTCAGTTCTTTGTCGCCATGGGCCCCGGGGAATATGAGAATACCGAAGGTCATTACATTGTGTTGAACATCTCAAAGTTAACCACAAAAGGATTTTATCCAAATTTGAAGGTAACTATTAAATCGTTAGATTTACCCTATGGAGGTCGTTGGAAAGGATATACAGAACTTTCAGAAAACCGTTCGGGACCATTCTGATTTCGACTTCTCGGATTACTCTCACACCTCCCTTCAACGACGCCTCAACCGGATCATGCTGGAACTGGAATTGGATATGGACCAGATGATCCAACAGATGAAAAATGACGGTGAGTTCATGGACCGGATCATGCATAAAATTACGGTTCATACCACCGAATTGTTCAGGGACCCGGATATCTGGAAGAGCATCAAAAACGAACTGCTCCCTTCAATCAGTCACCAGGATACCATCCGTATCTGGCATCCGGGCTGTTCAACAGGACAGGAGGTCTATTCAATGATGATGGTGCTGGATGGAGTGGGATTACTCGAAAAATCGGAGATCTATGGCAGCGATCTGCATGATGAGATAATAGAAACCGCCCGGCAGGGCAGGTACAAGTACCGTTTTAACCAGAGTTACCTGGAAAACTTCGACCGCGTGATGCTGAATGGTGAAGGAACCATCTCACGGAACCAGAGAAAACAGTGGAAAAAATATTTTCACATCGATGAGACCCGCGACACCATCCAGATGATGAATTTCCTCAGGCAAAAGCCGGTGTATAAGAAACTGGACCTGGTGAAAGATCATAATCTCTTTTTGGTTAATTTCGACCTGATCGTTTGCAGGAATGTAATCATCTATTTTAACACTGAGTTGCAGAACAGGGTGTTTGATCTGTTCCATAAGAACCTGAATGAGCAAGGGAGTTTGATCCTGGGCGTGCATGAATCGATCATGGGCGCATGCTCCAAAAAGTTTATCAGAAAGGACCCCTTTTACTATAAGGCACCGGTATGATCATCAGAAATATATCCGTACGATCGAAACTGATACTGACCACCCTGATCCTGGTGATGCTGCTGATGCTGCTGGCACTGGTCTATATGGATGCTTCCAGGCGAACAGTGAGTCAGTCGGAACTGCTGAGGGATCATTCCGAACTGAACAGCGGTTTTTTATCCCTTCAAAACAGTTTTTACAACCTGACTGTGGAAGAGAGGCCGGGAGATCTGGCAGATCTTCTGCGGCAGATCCACCAGGCGGAAGAGCAACTGCGTATGGTGATGTTGCATGAAACTACCACCCGGAATGAGGGTGTGGTCCGAAAAGCAGATCAGATCCTCTCCCTGCTGGGGCGGTTTGAAGAGACCATGCGTATCACCGGCCATACCGATCCAGCTCAAAGGATACATGCCCAAACCGATATGGAATTGCTGGGAGCATTCATGGAAGAGATGAACCAGGCCCTGTCAGAAGCTGAGGAGCAGACCCAAAAACAAAGGAACCGGCAGCTGGGAATCATGATGGCACTGGGAGTATTTATTATAGCCAACTACCTGATTGTCTTTATCATGAATTTAGATAAATCTTTCACGAAATTGTCTCGCTACACACGGAAGCTGAGCAGGGGATCCCTCCCCCCTCCCCTCGATTCTTCTTATGGTGATGAGTTCGGAAACATTGCAGGTGATCTCAATCTTCATACCAGCGAACTTCAGAACAAGATCGATTTGATTACCTCCATGTCACAGGAGGGTCCGGGAAAGATTTTCAGACCCGAAGCCGAAGATGAACTGGGCAATGCACTGCTGGTTCTTTCAGATTGCCTCACCAGGAAAGAGCTTAATGAGGTGACCAGGAACCGGGAAGACAAAAAACGGAACTGGATCTCCGAAGGGGTCGCACAACTGGGTGAGGTTCTCCGGTCGGAACGTGACGATGTGACCGGGCTCTCATTTATGATCATTCAGAAGCTGGTCACCTATATGAATATGGAGATGGGATCGCTATTTGTTACCAACGATTCAGATCCCGAAAGGCCCACCCTCGATCTGGTTGCCTCCTATGCATTCGACCGGCGTAAATTCACTACCATGAACCTGGAGTGGGGAGCCGGGCTACCCGGAACATGTGCCATGGAGAAGGAGCGTATCTTTATCACCGATGTACCGGCCGACTATTTTAATGTGGCATCGGGACTGGGTAGCTCAAAGCCCAACTGCATCCTGCTGGTTCCATTGAAAATTGCAGACCGGGTGGTTGGGGTGATTGAACTGGCCACCGTCAGGCTGCTCAGACCCTTCGAGATGGATTTTGTGGAATCGCTCTCCGAAAGCATTGCCTCTTCCCTGATGGCAGTACGCACCAGTGAAAACACCTCCCAGCTGCTGAAACAGTCACAGGCACAGGCCGATGCCCTGAAAGAACAGGATGCTGCCATGCGGGAAAGCATGAATAAGCTGGAACAGGCGCAGAAGGATTCCAGCACAAAAGAGTCGGAAATCAGCGGTATTCTCAATGCCATTAACCAGTCGACGCTGGTGGCAGAGTTTGGGCTGAACGGTCGCTTTACCAGCATCAATGAACAGTTCCTGATGTTGCTGGAGTCACATGAAGACCAGGTGTTGGGCAGATTGCACAGCGATTTTGCCATGGTGGACCGGGTGTCGGATGAATACAAAGCGTTCTGGGCCACCCTGAAGGAGGGCAAGAGCATCTCCAATGCAGAAAAGTACAGGCTCTTCTCCGGCGAAGAGGTATGGTTGCAACAAACATTTACTCCCATTTTCAACAGTGAAGGAAGGGTGCATAAGATCCTGAATATTGCAGTGGATATTACCGAAGAGCGTGCACTGCAGGAGCGACTCAAAACACGTGAACTGGAGATCACACGCAAAGGACTCGATATGCAGACCCTCAACCAGGCGGTCAACACCTCACTGATCAAATGTGAACTGGATGCCGAGGGGATCATCATGGTCGTGAATGATAAATATTGCGAAGTCACCGGATACGGAAGAAAAGAGTTGCTGGGAAGGAACTACCGCCTGTTTCTGAAGGACACAGAAAAAGATCAGTTTGAGAAGATCTGGAAAGAGGTAGTGAAGGAGAAGGTCTATGAAGGGGTCATACGCCGATCCAGACCAACCGGCGAAGAGGTGTGGCTGGTCTCCACCTTCTCCCCGGTAAAAGATGAAGCCGGCGTTATATACAAAGTTTATTTCATGGGACTGGATATCACCGAAAAGAAGCTAAAATACCAGTTGCTGGAGGATGCAAACCAGGAGATAGAACGCCTGAAGAGCCGGCTAACAGACTATGAAGCATAGGAAATAGTTATGCGAACAAGCAAATTGCGGTACATACTCACCTGGCTGTCACTGGCCCTGATACTGATCTGCAGCTCCCTGCTGGTGGTCAGCGCCTGGAACAGCCAGCTCTCAGGTACTTTTTCACCCTCCCTGATGGTACTGTTGTGGATCGCGATCTCCTCCTCGGGAATATACCTCTTCATGCTTGCAGTGAAGAAGGCTCACCGGCAATGGATCAACGAGAAGCGCCAACTGGAGAGAGAGGAGCAGGAAGCAAAGGGAAAATCGTCTGGCAGGTCAGGGACATCCAGGGAAAACAAGGTCCTGGATTTTGCCGCCTCGGCCAGGAAAATCGTACGACGTATTCCCGGGAACATTGCAGAGGAACAGCTGGGAATGTTCCTGTTGAAAAATCTCGCCCGCGAGCTGGAGATCATGTCAGGGGTCTATTACAGTGAGAAAAAAGGGGAATTCAGAGCTGTTGCGACTTATGCCATGGCCTCTTCCACAGAGCCCTATTCATTCAAATCTGGTGAAGGCCTCACCGGACAGGTGGCCAGAAATCAGCAACTGATGGTGCTGACCCGCCTGCCGGAGGAGCACCTGGAGGTCTACTCCGGACTGGGAAAAGCGGCCCCCTCTTACCTGGCCATCGTTCCACTGGTCCACAAAGGCAGGACCATTGCTGTGTTGGAGTGTTCGGGCTACCGTTATGAACCCGCTGAAATTGAAAATATGTTCAGGATCTTTGCCAGGGACCTGATGAATAAACTCTCTCCCAATTTTACCTGAGGCTATGTCAAAAAGAGATCCATATATCATCAAACGTATCAATTTCCGCCGGGTCGTGGTAGTGACCGCCATCAGCATCCTGGTGGTGCTTCTGATCCTTTTTGCATTTATCATGGAGAACGGTCTCCCCATCACCTTCAAGAGCCTGGCCCTGATCCATACGGAGCACCCGTCGCTTTTCCTGGTGGACCTGATCCCCCTGTTTGTCTCAGCCCTGCTCCATCCCATGCACTACATCATGAACAGGGCGATCCGGGAGTATGAAGAGCGGGTGGTTGCATCGCAACAGCTTCTGAAACGAAATACCGAATTTGCACAGTTACTTTCGGACGGGGAGAATCCTGAGCCCTACGATGAGATGATGGAGACCGACCTGGGCAAAGCGCTCCGGATGATCCACATCAATATCAAAGCAGACCGGCGAAAAGAGAGCGAACAGGGCTGGATCACGGAAGGAAAGGATATTGTATCAAAAATACTCCGGGAGTACCATGAGATGGAGGAGCTCTCCTATCAGATCCTGAAGGTCCTGAACAGCTATATCCAGTCGACTCAGGCTGCCTTTTACCTCTACAATGAAGAGTCAAAACTCCTGATCAATAAAGCTACATACGCTTATAACCGGAAAAAACAGGTGGAACAGGAGTTTAAAATCGGGGAGGGACTGGTGGGACAGTGTGCCTTTGAGATGGACTATATCTACCGTACCGAGATTCCTGAAGATTACATTACCATTAGCTCGGGGATCCTGGGCGACCAGAAGCCCGAAAGCATCCTGCTGGTTCCACTGATCTCCAACGAAGTGTTGCAGGGGGTTCTGGAATTTGCTTTTCTGAAGGAGCGCATTCCCAAACTGACCATCCAGTTCCTGCTGGAACTTGGTGAGATCATTGCCCGGACCATCCTGAATCTAAAGATGAACCTGCGCACCCAGAAGTGGCTGGAAGAGTCGCAAATCATGACCGAGGAGCTACAGAAGAATGAGGCCCAGCTGCAGATGACCGCTAAGGAGATGGCCTCGGCACAGAATAATCTGGAGCGTGCCAATATTCAGCTGGAGGGCAAAATCAATGAGGCCCGTCATGCCAATAACCGGCTCCACCTGATGTTGGAGCATGCATCTGAAATCATCTCCATCTATGACAGAGATGCAACCCTTACCTATATCAGTCCATCCGTGATCAATATTTTTGGCTACTCGGTGGAGGAGATGATGGCCGGTAAGGACCTGGAACGTATCGGGAAGGATGATGCCACCCGCCTGCGCAGGATATTTGACCACCTGCTGGAGAACCCCGGGGCCATGGAAAGCCTGGAATACTCGTTTATCAGGAAAAACGGCGAAAGGATTTTTCTGCGAACCTATTGCAGGAATATGCTGGACGATACCGCCATCAAAGGTTTTCTGCTGAATACAACTGATATTACCGAATCGGTGCGGGTGGAGAGGGAACAGCGTCTGAAAACCAGGATGCAGGCCCTTTCGGAAAATTCAACGGACCTGATCCTGCGCATCAGTACATCGGGCGATATCTATTATGCCAACCCCATTGTGGAGGAGTATACCGATATCGCTCCCTCCTCCATTGTCAACCGCAACAAAAGCGAAGTCCCCTTTAAACAGGCCATCACAACCCTGCTCGATGAGATCCTCACCTCCATGGCCCAATCGCCGGTGAAAAAAAACTTCCAGCTGACCCTCCCCATGGAGACGGGCAAGTTAAGGACCGATAGAATCCTGAATGTGGATGCCATCCCCGAGTTCCAGGGAAAGGAGCTGGAGACCATCCTGATTGTGGGCCACGATATCACCGAGGCCAAACAGACAGAGAAAGAGATCAAGGTACAGAACCGGAAGGTGCAGGACAGTATCAATTACGCCGAACGGATCCAGTCCTCCATCCTCCCCGACATTGCACATATCCGGAAAGCGTTCCCAAGGAGTTTTGTCTACTATCAGCCAAGGGATGTGATTTCAGGCGACTTTCCCTGGTTCTTTGAGACAGACGATTCGTTCTATATTGCCGCAGTGGACTGCACAGGGCACGGTGTACCCGGAGCGCTGCTTTCGTTGGTGGGACTCTTCCTGATGAACAATATTACAGGGCTGAACCCGGGAATCTCTGCCGGTGATTTATGTGAATCGCTTCACCTGGAGGTAAGAAAAGCTCTGAAACAGGACCTTGACAAGTCCGACACCCGCGATGGAATGGATATGGCGCTCTGCCGTTTCATGAAACAGAGACCGGTAATGGAGTTTGCAGGGGCACACCGGCCCCTCTACCTGCTTTCAGAAGGGGAGGTCACTATTCACAAAGGCGACCGCAAGGCCATTGGCGGACTGAAGCATCCAAGGAAACCGGAGAAACCCTTTACCAATATGGAGGTGCCTTACCGGCCGGGCGACAAGTTCTTCTTTTTTACCGACGGTCTGACCGACCAGATGGGCGGCCCGGAAGGACTCAAGTACGGTTCGGCAAGGGTGAGACAGGTACTCCTTGAAAATGCAGGCTATACCATTCCCCAGTTCAATGACCATTTCAGAAGCGACTTCGCAGCCTGGATGGACAACGATCAACAGCTGGACGACCTGCTCCTGATTGGTATCGAAGTTTGATTTTTCCTATATTTATAGCATTATGAGCTTTACCGGCGAATCCAAAGGATTTATCAACTATATCTATGATCGGTACACCAACCTGAGAATCAAAGATATAACACTGGTTTTTGAAGGACAGATCACCCACCAGGTGATGAAGGCACTTACCGGACTGGCGGAGGAGCAGCTGGACGAAGTGGAAGATGACAAAGTGCTCCGCAGGGTCTATCATGTAATGGTCGAGTCGCTTCAGAATATCAACCGGCATGCCGAAGCATATGAACACCGGGGGCATCCCTATCCGGGGGTAGGGCTGGTGCTGGTGGCCAAGAACAAGGAGCGTTTCCAGGTAACCACGGGCAATATTGTAGAGAATGGACATGCAGAGGAGATCGCCCTGTTCCTCGGCAAACTGAACAATATGCATCAGGATGACCTGGATGACCTCTACAAGAAGCAGCTGCGGGAAGGGATTGTCTCTCCCAAGGGAGGTGCCGGTCTTGGTTTTATCGACATCCTGCGAAAAACCGGCAACCCCCTCGACTACAGTTTTGTGAAGATTGACAAGGAGACCTCCTTCTTTATTTTCACTTCAACCATATCAAGATAGGCCAATGGAAACTTTAAAAATCGAACAGACCGACGACAGTCCACAGGTCATACTCGACCAGGAGGACAACCAGTTTGAGATATCGGGAAAATCACTACCCGAAGATGTGGCGGATTTTTATCAGCCGGTGATTGACTGGCTCAATGCTTACAGAAAGCAGCCCCTCTCAAAAACCGTGTTCAATCTCAAGATGATCTATTTTAATACCGCATCGTCCAAACTGATCCTGGACATCCTGCTGATATTTGAAGAGATGGTGGAAGAGGGACACGATGTAGTGATCAGGTGGCACTCGCTCCGGTCGGATGAGGATATGC
>DAOWNM010000178.1 GCA_030642565.1 Bacteroidota bacterium
AACTGATCGGTACACCAGTACCAGAACCCGATGATGGCAGAACCGAGGATGACTCCGGTCCATGGAAAATTCGGATCTCCGGGTGAGCGCATCAAATTGGCCATGCTGTCGGAAGTGGATCGGTAGATCACCTCACCGGCATCGTTCAAATAAGTCACATCGGTGGCCCTGACAATCTCCATCAGATTGGCCCACCCCCCCAATTCCGTTAGTCCGATTACCAGGATGGCAATGGACCCTGCCAACAGAATGGGCGTTTGCAGGATCGAGGTATATAATACCGCTTTCATCCCTCCAAATACCGTATAGAGCCCGGTCAACACCACCAGTCCGATGGCACTGATCCAGAAGAAATCTATCTGCTGGTTAAAGAGGGTTACATACTCAATATTGAATACATCCTTAAACACCACTCCTCCCGCATAGACAGTTACAGCCACCTTGGTCAGGATGTAACTGACAATTGAAATGATGGAGAGAAAAGAGCGCGCCTTGGCATTGTATCGCCTCTCCAGGAACTCCGGCATGGTAAATACACCACTTCTTGCATAAAACGGAACAAAGAGCCAGCCCAGCAGAAGGATCAGCCAGCCGTGCATCTCCCAGTGGGCCATGGCCATTCCGCTTTCAACCCCTGCACCTGCCAGTCCCACCAGGTGCTCCGATCCGATATTGGAGGCGAAGATAGATGCCCCGATGGCAATCCAGGTGGCATCCCTGCCCGCCAGGAAATAGTCGGAAGTGTCCTTGTCCTTTTTTCTGAGTGTCCAGAAAATGATCCCTATCAACGCAACGCAGAAGAGTCCAAGAATAATCCAGTCAAGTGTGGCCATGATAAAAAGTTAGAGAGTGAATTAGTTAATGGGTTAAAAAAACTTAAGTGTAAGTATAACACTTATATAAGGATAATTCAAGGGGGCGGAATAATTTAGAATCAATCCTGAGATGTTTGTTTCTATTTTTAGTACTTCTTAGCTGACACCTTACAATTCTGATTCATATGCAAACTACATTTTCGCTGGGAACTATCGACTGGGCTATTATCCTGATCTATTTCATATTTGTTCTGGGAATAGGCTGGGCCCTTAAGAGATACATGAAAGATTCAACGGCCTTCCTGGAAGCAGGCAGGTCTCTTCCGGCCTGGGTGACCGGGCTGGCCTTTATCTCAGCCAACCTGGGGGCCATTGAGATGATCGGGATGGCCGCCTCGGGAGCCAAGTACGGAATGATGACGGTCCACTTCTGGATCGGTGCCATTCCGGCCATGATCTTCCTGGCCATCTTTATGATGCCGTTTTACTATGGTTCCAAGGCACGTTCGGTTCCCGAATACCTAAAACTAAGGTTTGATGAAAAAACCCGCGGATTCAACGCCTTTGCCTTTGCCATTATGACGGTCTTTTCGTCGGGCATCTCCATGTATGCCCTGGCCCTGCTGGCCCAGGTGATTATGCCGCTGCAGATCGACTGGAACTTTATGGGGGTCCATATCGGGGAGTTTGACTTCTACCTTATGGTATCCGCGGTAATCGTACTGGTCTATATGGTGCTCGGGGGACTCACCTCGGCGATCTACAACGAGGTGTTGCAATTCTTCTTAATCGTTATTGGTTTTGCACCGCTGGTCTTTATCGGACTGAAGGATATCGGGGGCTGGGAAGGGCTCAAGGCCAACCTGCCCGAAAATATGATACACTCATGGAAGTTTGCCGGCAGTGCCGATGCCAACCCCCTGGGCGTGGAGTGGTTCGGAGTAATTATGGGGCTCGGTTTTGTTCTCTCTTTTGGCTACTGGTGCACCAACTTCCTGGTGGTGCAGCGGGCCATGGCCGCCGGCTCCATGTCGGCCGCCCGGAAAACACCCCTGATCGGTGCCATTCCCAAGATGTTCCTGCCTGCCCTGGTGGTGATCCCGGGAATGATTGCGCTGGCACTCTCCAATATCGGGGAGCTGGATATTCCGTTAAAAGCCGGAACCAATGTCCAGGATTTCGACAAGGTAATCCCGGTGCTGCTCATGAGGTACATGCCCATGGGGGTGCTGGGACTGGGAATCACAGCCCTGATGGCCTCCTTTATGTCGGGTATGGCCGGAAATGTGTCGGCCTTTAATACCGTATTTACCTACGATATCTACCAGAGTTATATCAGGCCCAAACAATCGGACAAACACTACCTGAAGGTGGGAAAATGGACCACCGTGGTGGGTGTCCTGGCCAGCATTATGACCGCCTATGTGGCCAGATCCTTTAACAATGTGATGGACTTCCTCCAGCTGATATTTGCCTTTGTGAACGCCCCGCTGTTCGCAGCATTCCTGCTGGGAATGTTCTGGAAGCGCACCACCGGTCACGCTGCCTTCTGGGGACTCATCGGCGGAACCATCTCGGCTGTCATTCACCATGGATTCTCCCTGCCTGCAGGCGGATCCGCAGGTATAAAAGGAGGGTTTTTCGGGCTGATCCACACCTACCCCAGCGAGATGGCCCAGAACTTCTGGACCGCCATTTACGCCTTTTCAACAGCCCTGATCCTCACATTTGTGATCACACTATTAACGAAGAAACTGAAAACCGATACTGAGCTGAAGGGACTGGTCTACTCACTGACCCCAAGGATCAGGGATGACTCCAAATATTGGTATCAGAAACCCGGGGTCCTTGCTGTAGTCGTTGGTGCTGTGGCCATTGTATTGAGTATTATTTTCTGGTAAAAAAACAGATATTATGGGATTAGATATAAAAATACCTATCGGATTAATGTTCAGCATCTTTGGACTGATCCTTACCATACTGGGACTTGTGACAGCAGGTGACAATGCCATGTACGAACAATCGCTCGGCTACAATATCAATCTGATATCGGGCGTAGTGATGCTGGTGTTCGGCGGCTTTATGCTATTCACCTCCAGTCTGTTCAAAAAGAAGAAGAAGGAGGAGGAGGAGTAAAAAATACATTCTTCGCATATGGTAACTCGCTACTGAAAATAAGGCACTTGGTTACAGCCATGTAGTATATCAAGCTGAGAACCAAGGGAAATACCTTAGCTATTTTGAAAGACCGGGCATTCTTTGATCGTGCAGAAGGCTTGAGATGTTTGTCAGACACAAAATCCCTGAAGGTGGGAAGCATCGACCTACTCCAAATATTCTCTACCCTAACCTACTGCTATTATAGTTTCTTCACTGCATTTTTAGTTGATCTACGTATTATTAAGTTGTATATTTGTTCAAAACAAATACTTTAGACTCAAAATGAAACTGACAGGTATTTGCAGCGTGATTCAACTGCAAAAGGATTGCTTGAAAATAAGAAGTGGTACCTGGCATATCAAACGGGTCTTGAAAATTTAATAGAAAATGAAGCTCCGGGAATATGCCGGGACCTCATGTGTTACAGACTCCTTTTAAGCTTATTCAAGGAGTCGCCGGAAGGCTGTCAAGATTTACTTGATGATCAGGTCACATATATCGAAAACCAGGTTCTGAATGAACTATTAGTTGTCAAACTGGAACAATACAGGAATCAGGAGAAGATTCCCATTTCTCTGCTTGGAGATAAAGATAAAGAAGAAGAATAAAAAATGACAAAATTCAATTGCAACATGATTTACATCTTTCTTTTCCACCCGGCGGAGATCACCAGAATGGCTCCTCCCAGGACCGTCAGGGCACCAAAGAGGCTGAGCAGGGAGAAGGTTTCGGGCGCGATCCAGGGAACCTCCAACCTGGTAAGAATGGCCATGGCAACAAAGGTGATGATGGGGTTGAGTGTGATGATCACACTGACCCTGGTGGCCTCGGTGAGTTTGATGGCCATGGCCAGTGAACCGTATGCCAGGACGGTATTGAGTCCCAGGAAGATCAGAAGGTACCAGTGGGCAGCAGGCATCCCCTGCAGCTGAGCGAACTTCACCATGGGAGCCAGGGCCAGGGCACAGGCGCCATAGATAAAAAGATTCAGCTGATTGGGCGATATCCTGGTTAACAGCGATTTCTGCAGAGTGGCAAATACGGCCCAGGAGAGCCCTCCTCCCAGCACCAGCATCATCCCCCGGGTAAAATGTTCTCCACCTGCTACAAGCTCCTGCAACTGCTCCGAATAGAACAATCCGATGCCCGAAAGTACCAGGATGAATCCAGCAATATGCCTCCAGTTTACATACTCACGGAAGATGATGATACCTGAGAGCGCAAAACTAACAGGTCCTATCTGAATAAAAATCTGTGCACTGGACGGCGATATATACTTGATCCCGCCAATAAATCCCAGGTAGTTCAGTGCCAGGAAAAGCGCCGTCAGAATCAGCAGGAACGGGGGACGAAGAAATATCTTGAAATCGGTTTTCCTGAATATCAGGGTCCAGAGACCCAGGACCACAAAAGCGATGGCAAACCTGAACCAGACCACGGTTACGGGTGAAAGCTCACTGGTGACGACCTTCAGTACGATGGCTAAAAATCCCCACAGCGAAGCTGTGATGATGGCATAAAGTACACCTTTTCTGTTATCTGTTCCCATATCAGGTGCGATAACCCGTTTCGGGAACTACCATACAATATCCATTTCATCGAGCAGGTACCGCGCTCCTGCAAACTTATCAATTATAAACAGTACATACCGGATATCTACCGTGATATTCCGGCAGAGAGAAGGATCGTAATACACATCACTCATGGTTCCCTCCCAGTTCCGGTCAAAATTGATCCCGATCAGGCGACCATCGGCATCCATAACCGGACTTCCCGAATTACCACCAGAGGTGTGGTTGGAGGCGATAAAACAGACCGGCATGGTTCCGTTCACACCATACTTCCCGTAATCTTTGGCTTCATACAACTCCCTCAATCTCTCCGGAACAGCGTAATCCACAAACCCCTCTGTCCCCTTTTCTATGATACCGGAGAGGGTTGTATAGTACCGGTACTGAACACCATCCTTTGGTTTATAGCCGTCAACCTTCCCGTAAGTGAAGCGCATGGTGAAATTGGCATCCGGATAGAGCATCCGCTCCTGCTCCATCTCCAGCAGTGCTGCCATATAGGTTTTATAGTTCCTCTCCAGCAGATCCTCCAGTTTGCTGTAAACCGGAACTACCTCCTCCATGATAATTTCTGAAAACTGATTTACGGTTTCCATGATTGGGTCCTTCTGAAGCGACTTAATAGCCTTTGCTGAATCTTTGCAATACTTGTCCAGCAACTTTTCGAACTTCTCTGGCTGGTTAAACACACTCTTTTTATAGAGCGCCTCAGTATAATTGCTGTAATCTCCTTTGTACTTCCCGTTGATCTCATCTGCGCAGGCTGGTACAAAAGATGCCTGCATCCTGTTGAAATAGGCCTCCAGCATGGCAGCACATATCTCCTGATCAACTGGTTTGTGATAATTTTTATAGAAGCCGGTCATCTGCCGCTCTATTTGCTCTCTGGGGGCACCCTGACCCATCATCCTGCTGATGCGGGAAGCCTGCCTGAAAAGTTCTATGGTCCTGACCGATTCATTCGCCATATCCAAGGCCATCTCATACTGCTCCATCTCCTTATAGAGCCGGTCAAATTCATCCAGCAGACCATCATATTTCAAGGTGCGTTCGCCGTCCGATTCAACCCAGGAGCGAAACTGTGCCTCCTCCTCCAGTTTCACCTCTACAGCTTGGTTCCGGGTAAGTCCCATGATAACGCCCTGCCACTTCTTCCAGGCATTGCTTACACCGCGGTATTTACTGGCATACTGGATTCTGATCACATCATCGGCCCTCATATAACGGTCCATGATCTCCAATCTGGTGGTCCGGAGCCCGATTTTCAACGGAAGTGATGTTTCCAGCATGGAACGCACCGCTGCAGAGTAGAGGTATCGCGTGGTAGATCCCGGGTAACCCATCACCATGGTAAAGTCGCCCTCATCAATTCCCCCTGCTGCAATCTCCAGGTGTTTTCTGGGT
>DAOWNM010000110.1 GCA_030642565.1 Bacteroidota bacterium
AAGAATACATACACAGGGTGGGGTGTCAGGTTGCTCAGATTGTTTTTTGAAAGCTTCTTCAATGATGAAACCAGACTGTCAGCTTCATACTTCTCCTTTGCATAGTTGTCCGCCTGATACTCATTGTGCCGAGACAATGCATTGGTCCCCAGTCCTGTAAGCATGGAAATCGGAGAATAAAGCACACTGAATGCAACCAGACCAAGTTGAAACGAGGCCTCCTCTCCTCCCAGGGCCACTGCAAAACTGTCCACACCTACAAAAAGAGAAAAGAGGTAGAACATGATGGCAGATTGTACCGTAGCAAGTATCAGCCCGGTGATCGAATGCTTTTTCTTGTAGTGACCAACCTCATGGGCCAGTACAGCAACGATCTCCTCCTCTTCCAAATCCTCGATCAGTGTATCAAACAGGACGATCCGCTTCTTTGGACCCAATCCGGTGAAATAGGCATTGGCTTTACTGGAACGTTTAGAGCCATCCATTACGTATATATTATCCAATCTGAACCCGGCTTTGCTGGCAAATGCCTCAATCTTTCCCCTCAGTGATCCCTCCTCCAAAGGTATCTGTTTGTTGAAGAGCGGAACGATCAGGTTGGAATAGAACATGGTAAAAAAAAGCGAGACCAGAGTAACCAGACCAAGGGCAATCAGCCAGAACCACTTCCCTGTCAACATATAGATCCAGGTGATCAGTGCCAGAAGTCCCCCACCTATAAGCGCCCCAATGAGCCACCCTTTGACTTTATCCAGGATAAAGGTTCTGACAGTAGTACGGTTGAACCCGTACCGCTCCTCCAGCACAAAGGTGTTATAGAGATCAAAAGGGGTGGTCAGTATATCGCTAAGCAGGGCAAATATCCCAAAAAAAATGAGTACATGAAGTATATAGTGGGTGGTCATGCCACCAATCAGGCCATCGAGCCAGCCAAATCCCCCGAATAATAATAGAAGCAGCATGACTACCAGGCCCATTGAACTGGTAATAAAAGAGAAACGGGTATTGTCCCGCTTATACATCTGACTCTTCTGATACTCCTCTGCATCGAATATGTCTGATAACTCATCCGGCAACACCAGCAGCGTATGGCTCAGGTTCAGTCTGTCCAGGATTCTCTCCAGCACATATCCAAAAATCAAAACTGCAATCAACAAAATAAACACTGTATTATACATCACACATCCCCTTTAATTTAATCTACTATTTCCTTATTTAACTTGCTTAATAATATCTTTCCTGTTCAACAATCTCACATCAAGCTCCTCCCGGTATAACCTGACCGGAGCAAGGGTATCATGTTCCAACGACAGGTCGAGCATCATACTGGCCGAGTCAAGTTTGTCCTCAAGTTCAAAATAGACAGCCATGTTATGGTATGCCTTCGCTACCAGTGTGCTGTCGTCCGATACGGTCAGATGATTCCAGATGGAGAAGGCACTCAACCAATCCCCTTCATCGGTATGCTTCACAGCTGCTTTCAGAGAATCTTCCTTTCCCCTGTACAAAATCCTTGAGGCCTTGTTCCAAACAGGTACAAGATAGCTTCCATACTTAAATCCACTCTCGTAGAAGAGGTCCCGGATCATATCCACTGATGAAGAATAGGGTAAATATTCACCATTTTCAATCGCCGTAAAAAAAAGTGTATCCACGGTGGAGTAGGTATCATAGGGCCTGGGCCTTCCGGGAAGATGTATGTTCCATATCACATTGTTGGACGCCTCAAAATAATAGTTTTGAATCACATCAGGGGCATCACTGTAGTAATCAATATATTGATCAATAGCGGCAGAGTAAAACTCCAGGCTGATAATGGCATCTCCACCAATGGTATCACATATATTCGCAACCTCTCTCTTTGTAAGCACATGATCTTTAAGTGAGGTGGTATCGGGTCTTCTGTCGGATAACCAGATGGGCTTTTGAAACCTTTCAATGGGAGAGTGACGCAACACATCCAGTACTCCCCTGTTCAGGTTATTAATGATCATCGTATCGAGCAAAATAAGCTGTCTGGCATCCATCCCTTCCTGGTTCTGCTCCGACCATATATCAATGGAAATAGGCGCCCTGTTCAGGAACACCAACTGGTTCACATGATCGGGGAAATTGACAGTGGCGGGTTCCAGAACTTCTAATTCAACCACACTGTATATACCCACACATCCCTGAAGTGTAAGGAATAATATCACAACCCATATGAGAGATCTTACCCTGACGACAATCACTTTTCAACTTTACAGACTGGATCACATACTCATACCACCGCAAACCTGCAATGTCTGACCGGTCATATAAGAGGAGAGTTCGGATGCCAGAAAAAGGGACACATTGGCCACATCTTCGGGCAGTCCACCACGTTTAAGTGGTATACTCTTGATCCATTCCTCTTTTACATTCTCGGGAAGCTTACCGGTCATCTCTGTAATAATAAACCCGGGAGCGATTGCATTGCAACGTACATTCCTTGCTCCAAGCTCCTTGGCAATAGATTTAGTAAATCCAAGAATCCCGGCCTTGGAGGCGGAGTAATTTGATTGTCCCGCATTGCCATTGACGCCAACCACCGAACTCATATTAATGATGGAACCGGTCCTGGCTTTCAGCATATACTTTTGTACCGCTTTTGTAAAATTGAAGACCGATTTCAAATTCACCTTGATAACCAGATCCCACATCTCTTCATCCATCCGCATTAACAGTGTATCGCGGGTGATACCGGCATTATTGACCAGTACATCCACCTTTTCAAAATCGGCTATCACCTGATCCACCACCTGTTGTGCCTCCTCAAAATTACTGGCATCGCTTACATATCCTTTTCCCTTTACCCCCAGTTCAGAGAGCTCTTTCTCCAGTGTCTCCATATTCTCATCCCTGGAAAGATCTGTAAATGCCACATCTGCACCCTCCTGGGCAAAACGAAGTGCAATCATCCTTCCAATACCTCTTGCAGCTCCGGTAACCACTGCGACTTTTCCTTTAAGTAGATCCATGATTAGTTGAATATTTAACGTAAATGAAACAATGCAAATAAATAAAAAATCGGTTAAACTAAAAAAGATAGGAGTCCATCAGGTTGCTCACCTCACCGGCCGGACCCTGTAAAAAAAGATCGGTCATTGAGTCTGTAAAGAGAGACCTGCTTGGGTTGATCTCAATTACCCTGGCTCCATTTGACCTGGCGATAGATGGCAACATTCCTGCAGGCATCACCTCACCGGTAGTGCCGATAATCAACAGCAGATCTGCTCTTGAAATCTCCTCCACCGATCTGCTGGCAGCATCAGGGGGGATTCCCTCTCCAAAGAAGACAAAATCGGGTTTTAACACCTCCTGGTCGCTGGAGCATCTTGGGGGCAGGGGTTCCAGAGAGATCTTCGATAGTTCGTATCGCTCTCCGCAATGGCTGCATCTGAGCCATTTGGAATTCCCGTGGTATTCAATGACCTCGCGATTTCCAGCCTCACTATGCATGTTATCTATATTCTGGGTTATCACCGCTTTAAGCATCCCCTCACTCTCCATGCGGGCCAGCAAATAGTGTGCGGGATTGGGACTGGCATCAAGGATGTAATGATAGAAGATCTCTACTATTGCCTCCCACGATTCAGAAGGATGTTTACAGAAATAATCGATATCAAGAATGGAAGGATCATGTTTTGACCATATTCCCCCATCTCCCCTAAATGGCGGAATTCCACTTTCAACAGAAATTCCGGCACCAGTGAATGCCACCAGGTGCTTTGCATTCACAATCCACCCGGCAGCCTTAATGATATCCTGCTCACTGCACACCATGCCCGGCCTAATCTTTGTTTATTAGTGCGGCCATCTTCTCCCCTATCTCTGCAGGAGATACTACCACGGTGATCCCACACTCCTCCATGATTTTCATTTTCGCCTCTGCAGTATCGGCCTTGCCTCCGATAATGGCTCCTGCATGCCCCATTCTGCGCCCCTTTGGTGCAGTCTGTCCGGCAATAAACCCAACCACCGGTTTGGTGCCATGCTCCTTGATCCAGTAGGCCGCTTCAGCTTCCATGCTTCCGCCGATCTCCCCGATCATGATAATACCCTTTGTCTGGTCATCCTCCATCAAAAGTTTGATAGCATCCAGGGTAGTGGTTCCAATAATGGGA
The DNA here is from genome assembly GCA_030642565.1 of Bacteroidota bacterium. Classification (GTDB taxonomy): domain Bacteria; phylum Bacteroidota; class Bacteroidia; order Bacteroidales. Next base: position 4,146 of record DAOWNM010000110.1, read on the forward strand.
TCCCCTCCAATACCAATACAGGTGGATTGACCCAGTCCTGTTTTGGTGATCTGGTCCACCGCTTCATAGGTCAATGTGCCCGAACGTGATACAATTCCGATCACACCCTGCTGATGAATAAAACCTGGCATAATCCCCACCTTGGCCTCACCCGGGGTGATGACTCCCGGACAGTTGGGGCCGACCAGCCGTGTATCCCGGTTTTCCAGGTAGGCCTTTACCTTAATCATATCGGCTGTGGGGATGCCCTCTGTAATACATACCACAAGTTTGATCCCGGCATCGGCTGCTTCCATAATGGCATCGGCTGCAAATGGTGGCGGAACAAAAATCACAGATGTATCTGCTCCCACCTCTTCAACAGCTTCCCGGACAGTGTTGAATACGGGTTTGCTCAGGTGTTCCTGTCCCCCTTTTCCCGGAGTCACACCACCCACCAGAATGGTGCCGTATTCCATCATTTGGTGTGCATGAAAAGTACCTTCGCTTCCGGTATATCCCTGTATAATTACCCTGGACTCTTTATTCAATAATATGCTCATTTATACGGTATGTTTTAGGTTCTGACTGAGTCTCAAATGTAACTAAAATTTTGTACATTTCGATATGGAAGCGATCCTCTATATCGGCATCTCACAGACCCTCTTTGCCGGTATCCTGATCGCAGTGAAGAGGCCCAGAATACTGGCCAACAAGATCCTCGCAACCTGGTTACTTATCATCTGCTCTGAGATGATTATTGTCCTGATCAATGAGACCCTGGTTGAGCTATATCCCATTAAGATTCTTCCATATTTGTATGGTCCGCTATTGCTATTATATGCCAAATTAATGACCACCGAAAAACCCCAGTTTGATCTCCGTTACCTGTGGCACTTCGCACCATTTTTGATCTTTCTGATCGCCTCCCTGATTTTCATTGATAAACGGGTCATGCACGGCACCGATGGATTCCTGGTGATCGACCGGTTTGTCTCCTTCAGGATAGTCTATGCAGTCACTTTCTTTATCTCAATAACCGCATATTCGATAGCCACATTTGTGGTGATCCACCAGCACCAGAAAAGCTTAAAGGAGGTAGTCAGTTACTCCTCCGGAAAGATTACCCTTCAATGGCTGCTGGGACTCTCCATCACCTTTTATGCCGGGTATGTGATTATGTTTATTTTTGGAGGAATCGATATTCTTGTGGGTTTCATGCCGTTTGACCCTTTTGAGATCTCCTTTATCGGCCTGACCCTTCTCACCTTTCTGTTTGGAGTATTTGGATTTCACCAGCCCAGTATTTTCGAGGAGGTGGTCAGGACGGAACCGGATACAAGGAAGTACCAGAGGTCAGGGTTGAAACAGGAGGATGTGACCGATCATGTAAATAAGATCAAGAAATACATGGTCATTGAAAAACCTTACATGGAGAGGGAGCTGACCATTTATGATCTGTCTGATCAACTAAAGATCCCCAGGCATATCCTGTCGGAAGTGCTCAACGAGCATATGGGAAAGAATTTCTATAACCTGATCAACGAATACAGGGTAAACGAGGTGAAGGAGCGGATGAAAAGTGATGATCTCAGGCACCTGACCATTCTGGCCATCGCTTACGATGCCGGCTTCAACTCCAAATCGAGTTTCAATACCATCTTCAAAGAGAAGACGGGTCAGACACCCAGTGAGTACCTGGAAATGCTCAATGCCAGAAATTCCTGAAAGATTTTCCCAATACTGATCTGTAAATACGCAGGTAGATCTTGCGGTGTGGAGGGTATTTTAAAAAAAGTTCAAACCACATCGGTTTGACCATAATGGTTTTGTGGTGACTGAAGTCATTAAAACCGGCTTTCCCATGGTAACTTCCCATTCCCGACGCACCGATGCCGCCAAAAGGTGTATTCATGTTAACAAAATGCATCACCACCTCGTTGATCATACCCCCACCCGAAGGGAGCTCCTTTAAAATCTTTTTTCCTTTTCGGATCTTACTGGTGAAGATATAGAGCGCCAGGGGAGCCGGCTGCAATTTCAGTGATTCCAGTAGTTGCTCCAGGTTGCTATAGGTAAGAACCGGAAGCAGCGGACCAAATACCTCCTCCTGCATAACAGGATCTTCCAGTGTAACCCCATCCATGATGGTCGGTTCAATATAACACTCCGAACGATCGCTCGATCCTCCCACAACCACTTTATCCGGGTCGATCAATCCAATTACCCGATCGAAGTTCCTTTCATTCACCATGCGTGGCAGCAGTGGGCTCTGCCTGGGATCGGAATTGGTAATGCGCATGAATTGCTTCCCGATCTCCCGGATAAGCGGCTCCCTGACAGATTCATGTACATAGAGATGATCGGGCGATACACACGCCTGACCATTGTTATGAAGCTTGCCCCAGGCGATGCGTTGCGCGGTACGCTTCAGGTTGCAGTCGGGCATAACAATCACCGGGTTCTTGCCCCCCAACTCCAGAGTCACCGGTGTAAGCTGTTCAGCTGCTGCCCGCATCACGATTCGTCCCACCTGTGTACTCCCGGTAAAGAATATCTTGTCAAATTTCTGCTTTAACAGTTCGGTGGTCTTCTCCACTCCCCCTTCCACCACATGGATCAGCTCCTTCGGGAAGTGATTATTGATAATCTGTGCCATGGCTGCAGAGGCATTTGATGTAATCTCACTAGGTTTCAGGATAACTGTATTTCCGGCGGCCAGCGCAGAAATCACCGGTACCAGCGACAACATATAGGGATAGTTCCAGGGACCGATCACCAGGGTGACTCCATAGGGTAACGGAACACTACTGGTACGGGCTGGAAAATTGGAAAGGTCGGTAAGCCGCCATCTCGATCCGGACCAGCTTTTCAGGCGGCGGATGGCACTGTTGATCTCCCCATAAGGAATACTGAACTCATTCTCCACGGTAACCATTTTCGATTTTCTGAAATCCTTGTAGATCGCCTCTGTCAGCATGATTTCATGCTCAAGCAACAGATCGTGCAGCTTGCGCAGGTTTCTTTTTCTTTCTGAGACCGGCCTGGTATGTCCCGCCAGGAAGTATTTACGCTGGGATGCAATCAATTCCTTCATGGTGGCAAAAATAACAATTATTCCATCACAAGGTTCAGACCAGTCGGCCTGAACCCATTTACCCGGTTCAAGAGGTCCGGACCGCACAATCCGGACGATTAGGAGAGGGAGGCACACTAGTTTTACTGATATGACAAAAAAGATGCTATCGGGAGTGCTGTTGATGTTGTGGGTAACAACTGCTCCAGGACAGGGGCTTTTTGAGTCTTCCCTCGCCGAAGGTTCGGAAACGCCGGGTAAAGAGTTCCTCTCCATAGGGGGATTTATCAGGTCGGCGGTCTACATCGGTAACACACCGGATACGGAGGAGGGATACCTTCAGAGTACTTATGGTCAGGCGAGCCTGTTTTTGAAAGCAAAGGCGGGATCACAAGCCTTCGCGATAGCCGATATAAGGTTCAGGTATGGAACCGAGTGGCAACAAAATATTTCAGAAATAGAGCTCAGGGAGGCATATGTGAATCTTCAAACCGGACCAGTGGGATTCAGGCTTGGAAAGCTGATCTCTCCCTGGGGCAAAGGAACACTGTTCAATCCCACAAATAAGCTCACACCCATGGATCCCACCACAAGATCGCCTGATGTTGATGATATGTACCTGGGGATATGGGCGCTGCAGGGAAGAATCAACCTGGGATCGTTTCTTAAACTGACCGGTACCTGGAACCCACTCTACCAGCCCGGTAAACTGCTTATAGATCCCATTCCCATGCCCGACTATGTCTCCTTCCTGGAACCGGACTATCCGGGTGTAAAACTGGATGAGGGAAGTTATGGCATCCGGCTGGACCTCCGTGCACCTTTGATGGATGCCGCTCTCTACTGTTTCGATGGATACCACAGCTGGCCGGGCATTGCATTTGACTCCTTTATTATGGACAATCTCACCTTTGAACCCGTAGCACTGAATATCCGGGAAAAGGCGTACCGGATCAGGATGGCAGGTGCGGACCTCTCCATTCCTGTTGGTTCATGGATCTTCACCGGTGAGGGGGCCTGGTTCCAGTCAACCGAGAACCATGAAGGGGTTGAGTACCTGCCCTTCCCCGAACTCTCCTATACGGTAGAGATTGAAAAGAGTGGTTCATGGCTGA